>JAJRPU010000024.1 GCA_024280615.1 Bacteroidota bacterium
AAAACCCAACAGAAATAGGAGCCAGACGGTCAATAGTGCAGTACCTGTGCAAGGAAACAGACAAGTTGACCCTTCCGTTATAAGAGGTCTGCCACCTAACCTAAGGAGAATAAACCTGCCGCAAAACATTAGAAATTCTAACGACTAAATGACTATGTTAAAACAGGAATGATGCGGTTCATAGTCAAGTTACTTTGGATAGCATTCTTTAGCGGGATTCTTTTTGCCATAGCCTTCATTGGATTAATACATCTCGGACTTTTTGGCGAATTGCCCGATTTTGAAAGGTTGGAAAATCCAGAATACAACATTGCTTCCGAGGTGTATACCGCAGATGGAAAACTAATAGGGAAATACTACATTCAGGACAGGTCATTCGTTGACTTTGAAGACCTGCCACCGCATCTCATCCAGGCACTCATCGCTACGGAAGACACTCGGTTCTACGAACACCACGGCATTGATTGGAAAGGCGTCGTAGGAGCAATTGTCTATACCCTGCAGGGCAAGAAAAGAGGCGGGAGCACCATCACTCAACAATTGGCTAAAAACCTTTTCCCAAGACAACGATTTAGAACAATTCCCGACATAGTAATCACTAAACTGAAGGAATGGATTACAGCAGTGCGACTGGAAAGGAGCTATACCAAAGACGAAATAATAACAATGTATTTTAACACTGTTCCATTTGGAGGCACCGTTTATGGCATTAAGACTGCAGCATATACATACTTTGGCAAGCCTGTGGATAGCCTGACGATAGAGGAATCTGCAACCCTCGTCGGAATGCTTAAAGCAACAACAAAGTATAATCCTGTTCTCAACCCAGAAGATTCCAGACAACGTAGGAACGTGGTCATTCAACGGATGGCAGACGTCGGATTCATAACTCAAGAAGAAGCAGACTCTCTTAAGGAACTTCCACTAATTACTAATTACACTCCCATTACGCACATTTCTGGAATAGCACCGTATTTCAGAGAATACTTACGTAGAGAATTGGACGAATTCTTGAAGAATTACACCAAACCGGACGGAACACCTTATGACCTCTATACAGACGGACTTAGGATATATACCACCATTGATTCAAGAATGCAGAAATATGCTGAACAGGCAATGAAAGAACACCTTTCGCATATGCAAAAACTGTTTTACAGAGAGCATCCCCCAAAACGTCTGTGGAAAGAAAAACGGGAACTATTAGTGAGAGTGCTCAAACGAACCAGCCGATATATACAATTGAAAGAAAAAGGATTGTCTGAAGATGCGATTTTTGATAGTCTGCGAAAGCCTGTTCCAATGAAGATTTTCACTTGGGAGGGCACAGTGGACACTGTAATGAGCCCTTGGGACTCAGTAGCCCATCATCTCACTATTATTCAAGCGGGAATTATTGCCATAGACAATGCGACTGGACATATAAAGGCATGGGTTGGCGGTGCAAACTTCAGATTCTTCCAATATGACCATGTGTTAGCGCGCAGACAGGTAGGGTCAACCTTCAAACCGATTGTCTATTCAGTGGCAATAGAAAACGGTTGGTCGCCTTGTTATGAAATACCCAACATGCCCGTTGTTTTCCCTGAATATGACAACTGGAGTCCGCAGAATGCAGACAAGCGATATGGCGAAATGCTAACGCTCGCTCAAGGATTGGCATATTCAATAAACACCGTAACTGCCTATATTATCAAGCAATTTGGACCGGAAGCCGTCATTGAAATGGCTCGCCGACTGGGAATTAAATCAGAGATTCCGCCAGTCCCTTCCATAGCACTCGGAACAGTTGAGTTGTCCCCCAAGGAACTTACAAATGCCTATGTTCCTTTTGCCACAGGAGGACAATACAGGGACCCGATAGCCATAATAAGAATAGAGGACCGCTATGGAAATGTGATAGTTGATTTCAGGAATCCAAGCAAGCAGGTTCTTGACCAGCGAACCGCTGGGCTTATGGTTGCCCTGTTGCAAAACGTTGTTAATAGAGGGACTGGCGTGAGACTGCGATTAAAATATCAACTTCCGGGAGCGATAGGAGGCAAGACAGGAACAACACAGGAGCACGCCGACGCTTGGTTCATAGGCTTCACGCCACAATTAACTGTTGGAGTATGGACAGGTTGGGACTATCCAGAATTGCACTTTGAAGATATGAAATATGGTCAGGGAGCCAGTATGGCGCTTCCCATATGGGCTCTGTTTATGAAAAAGGTTTTTGAGGATAAAGAACTTTACTACAAGCCCACTGCACAATTTGAATTTCTGAAACCAGAATGGATTGCAAATCAACATTGTTTATATAACTGGAGGTCGTTGCGGAAGACTCGGGACGAATCAACAACTCCTGACGACGTCATAATCTTCTGATGGGCAGGGAAAAGATATTAAGCAGGTTAGAGACATTCCCGGAGGAACCCGGAGTATATATGTTTAAAGATGAAACCGGGAATATATTATACATTGGCAAGGCTCGTAACCTAAAAGCCCGTTTAAAACAGTATGCCAGTCTGCACATTCCCAATCGTAAAACTCAGTTGCTCGTCAGTAAAGTCCATGACATTGATTACATAATCACTGAAAGCGAAGAGGAAGCCTTCCTTCTGGAACAAGCACTTATCCAAAAACACACCCCGCCATATAATGTAATGTGGAGAGACGGGAAATCCTACCCATATATATGCATACTGAAGGAACGGTTCCCACGGGTAGTAATTATGAGAAGACCTTCAGAAGACAAAGCAGAATGCTACGGTCCTTATACGTCAAAAGGCTTACTGGAAGAACTCTATAATCTAATAAGAGAACTATTCCCATTGCGAACATGCTCTTATAACCTTTCTGAAGAAAACATAAAAAAGGGCAAGTTTAAGAAGTGCTTAGAGTATCACATTGGCAAGTGCAAAGCCCCGTGCGTCGGCTTACAATCAGAAGAGGATTATAACCAGACGATAGCACAGGTAAGGAAAATCTTAAAGGGAAATATTGACCCAGTGATAAAATATCTCAATGAAGCAAAACAGAAAGCAGTTGAGAATCTGGAATTTGAAAAAGCAGAAGAAATCAAGCAGAAAATCAATTTATTAAAGCGATATGAGGAAAAGGCAACCATCGTTCGTGGGTTCCGTGCCGACATAGACGTTATCGCATATAAGGCAACCGATAAAATGGCTTTTGTTCACTACATGCAAATTAGGAACGGCATGGTTGTTTTGACACATAACCTGAAAGTTGCGAAGAAACTGAATGAAACAGATGAGGAATTGCTTGCAAATGCTATAATCCAACTACGTAATCGGTTCAAAAGCAACGTGAAAGAAGTGATTATTCCTTTTGACACAGGCATTAAGATTGAGGGAGTTGAGTTAATCGTTCCAGTTCGTGGCGATAAATCCATATTGTTGCAGGTCGCAGAGAAAAACTTGAATGCATATATAGACAGGGAATTTCCAGAGTATTCAGAAAAGCCACACCCTGCCCTTTCTGACCTGCAAAGAATCCTTGAGTTGCCCACCGTCCCAGAACGAATAGAGTGTTTTGACATAAGCACATTGATGGGCACTCAGACAGTCGCCTCTCTTGTCGTATTCCTTAAGGGAAAACCTGCAAAACGAGAATACAGACGATTTTTAATCAAGCATGTTGAGGGCATTGATGATTACGGTTCAATGAAGGAGGCAGTTTACAGAAGATTCAAAAGATTGCTTGAAGAAGAAGGACAGAAACCAGACCTTCTGTTGATAGATGGCGGACCCGGACAGGCAGGAGTCGCCTATGACGTCCTTAAAGAATTGGGTCTGGATATTCCGGTTTATGGCTTGGCTAAACGCCTTGAAATTCTTTACCCACCCCATTCCAAGTCGCCTATTTACATAGACAGGCGTTCGCCAGTACTCTTGCTTCTGCAAAGAATCAGGAACGAAGCTCATCGGTTCGCTCTGCAATATCAAAGAAAGAGACGTGAGTTAGCCACATTGAAAAGTGAACTATTGGAGGTTCCGGGAATAGGGAAGCGTCGAGCAGAAGAATTGCTTAAACACTTCGGTTCAATCAAGAGAATAAAAGAGGCATCCTTTGAGGAGATAGCGGAAGTGGTCGGACCATCAGTAGCCCAAAAACTTCAAGATTGGCTAAGGTCCGTTTAACCAACTGCCTGTTATAGCCTAATTTTGCCTGTGAACCCTTTAAATCTTTATATGAAGTGGAAAACGTCTATCATCGCTCGGGAAGATGGAGGGAGACGGAGTGGGTCAATAGCAGGGTCCTTCGCATTGTATAACTACATTCGGTTTAATGCCATTAGCCCGTTTTCTGAATTTGAAGAATCCAATCTATTAATCCAGTCTGTTCCTAAGGAAAACGACTTATTTAATAGGCTTGAAAACTGGCAACTCTTTATTAACGAATGTAGAGAAGCTTTAACTAAAGAATTGCAGACTAATAAAATGCTTATATTCTCTGGGGACCATAGCGGCTCAGCTGGAATCTTCTCATCATTTAAAGATGCCTCGGGAGACGCTAAGATAGGCTTGCTATGGATTGATGCCCATGCTGACCTACACACACCTTACACATCACCATCCCTTAACCCACATGGAATGCCAGTAGGAGCCATATTAAATCTTGATGCTAAACATCTCAAAAGAAGGAATTTATCCCCTGAAATACTTGAAGTATGGGAAAGGATAAAAAATGCGACTGGCTCACTAAGTCCTGAAGACATCTTCTTCCTTGGGATTAGAAGCGTTGAGAAAGAAGAGGCATCTCTTATAAAGGAGCTAGACATTGAGTGTGTTACTGCTCACGATATTAATTTCTTAGATATTGCTGGTTTGTCGCAGAGAATTGTTGATTTCTTTAATGGCTATAGTGCAGTATATATAAGTTTTGACATTGATGCTCTTGACTCCTATTACGTGCCGGGAACGGGAACACCTGTCCCATCCGGATTAACACCAGAGTTCATAGTAGAACTTTTTGATTTAATACTTCCTAAGTTGCCCGTCAGAATTTTTGAGATTACTGAATATAATCCATTGCTTGACGTTCAGGGCAAGACCCTTAACACAATCATTGAAATCCTAAAGCCACTGGGCAGACACTTTGAAGCGTCAGCATAACGCCAAAAACAATAAAAACTATGGAAACGCCAGTAGCAATAGTAAAAGACATCGTAAGGAAATTCTTAGCAGAGAATAATATTCAGGAATCAGTCAATGTTCCAGTGCAAATGACTCGGGATGAGTTTGAAGGAGAAGTTACCATTGCTTCCTTCCCCCTGGCTAAGACCTTTAAGAAAAGCCCACAGGAAATTGCTTCAATAATAAAAGAATTCATTGAAAGCAGATACGCAGACAAAGTCAAACATATTGAAGTCAAGGGAGGATTTGTAAATATTTCGTTTAGCGATTCATACTGGTTGGAATTTATTAAGACACTGGTTGATTCAGATAAGTATCCCGTCTTCCAAAAGAAATCAGAAACAGTTGTTATAGAGTTTTCTTCACCCAACACTAACAAGCCCCAACACTTAGGACACGTGAGAAACAACGTTCTGGGATGGGCAACAGCCATGCTTCTTAAAAGAACAGGAACAGAAAAAGTAATAAAAGTCAACCTTATAAATGATAGAGGTATACACATTAGCAAGAGTATGCTTGCTTGGTTAAAGTGGGGTAACGGAATCACCCCTGAGAAAGCCGGCAAGAAAGGAGACCATCTCATAGGCGACTTTTATGTAATGTTTGAAAAAGAGTATAAGAAACAAGTTGAGGAGTTGATGAATAAGGGCATGTCCAAGGAGGAGGCAATGGAGAAAGCCCCTTTAATGCAGGAAGCCAGAGAGTTATTGAGGCGATGGGAATCAGGAGACCCTGAAGTCCTGAAAGTATGGCGGATGCTAAACGATTGGGTTCTGAAAGGTTTTGACGAAACATATAAACGTTTGGGCATTGAATTTGACCACATTGATTATGAATCAGAAACTTATAAACTCGGAAAGGAAATCGTCCGGGAAGGTCTTGAAAAAGGCATTTTCTATCAAAAAGAAGATGGGTCCGTGTGGATTGACCTGACCGACGTTGGGCTTGATCACAAACTGCTATTGCGCTCAGATGGAACAAGCGTCTATATAACCCAAGACCTTGGAACCATTGAACTGCGTTGGAACAGATATAAGATGGACCTGATGATTTATGTTGTCGCAGAAGAACAAGAATATCACTTCAAGGTTCTTCAAGCGATTCTTAAGAAATTGGGCAGACCATACGCCGACAAGATTTATCATCTTTCCTATGCAATGGTTGACCTGCCCACAGGCAAAATGAAATCAAGAGAAGGAACTGTTATAGATGCTGACGACTTGCTTGATGAACTGCACCAACTGGCATATGAAAAAATAAACGAATCACCCAAGACAGCATCCTTGTCGGAGGAAGAAAAACACGACCTTGCGGAAAAAATAGCCCTTGGAGCAATCAAATTCTATATGCTACGTGTTGACCCTAAAAAACGAATACTGTTCAGGAAAGAAGAGGCTTTAGATTTTGAGGGCTATACAGGTCCATTTGTCCAATACACCCACGCCAGAATAGTGTCCCTCTGGGAAAAAGCCCAAGACAAACCTGCAAGTGCTGATTTTAACTACGAGTTTAACAGGTTTGAGAGGCAATTGCTTAAACTGATGGCATTTTACGGAGAGGTCCTGCAAGAAGCCACCCGTAAATATGACCCCTCTGCACTAACTAACTTCTTGTATCGTCTTGCAAAAGAATTTAACAGGTATTATGCCAACACTCCGATTGTCAAGGAAACAGATTCATTAGCGCGGTCAGCACGACTGCTTCTATCCAGAGCAATTCAACAAATTCTGAATGATGGAGCATCTACTCTTGGAATACCACTTCCAGATAAAATGTGAGAATTTAAGGAAACTCTAAGACAGGTCCTTTCCACTTAGTTTGATTATAACGTCCTTCAATTCCCTCGCTTTTCCTGCTGGAATCTGGCTTTTTACCATTCCACCGGAGGAAATGTATCCGCAACCAA
>JAJRPU010000025.1 GCA_024280615.1 Bacteroidota bacterium
CAACGATTCAACTGTTATAGTAGATATGAACCATCCTTTGGCAGGTAAGGATTTAGTTTTTGATATCCACGTATTGGAAATTAGAGAGGCAACACAAGAAGAAATAGAACACGGACACGCACACTAAAAATCAATCACATTTAAACATTTAATTAACCGTTATTCAACATGTTTATTAATTAACCTGTTTTATCTTATAGAAAATGTTTATTATTTGTGTGGCTGGCAAAGGGTCATGAACCCTAAGAATAGAAGCTCCCTTAGATAAAGCTATCAGGTTTAGAGCAGCTGTTCCCGGTAATGCCTCTTCGGGGGATATTTTTGCAACCTTCCAAATCATTGATTTGCGAGATAAACCAACTAGTATAGGTCTACCGAGCCTGAGAAAAAGTTCCAGATTAAGCAAAATTTTATAATTATGGTCTGGGGTTTTTCCGAAGCCAAACCCGGGGTCTAAAATTATGTCATGAACTCCTGCATCCCTTGCTTGTTGCATCAACTCTTGCAGTTGTTGAATAACTTCCAATACTACATTGTCATAATGAGGGTCCCTGTCCATTACAGGTGGATTGCCCTTGAAATGCATTAAAACATAAGGCACTCTATACTTAGCAGCCACGTCGTAAATTCGTTTATCATACAGCCCCCCTGAAATGTCATTTATTATATGAGCACCTTCTTTAATTGCCTCTTCAGCAACCTCTGGTTTGTATGTGTCAACAGATATTATGGCATCCGGAAAGTTCTTTTTTATTTCCCTGATTGCAGGCAATAGCCTTTCCAATTCTTGGTCCGTCGGCACGGGAGTTGCTCCCGGTCTCGTGGATTCAGCACCTATGTCAATAATATTTGCCCCCTCTTGAAGGAGTTGGTTTGCTCGTTCAACAATGCTTTTTAAATCTGTGTACCTACCACCATCATAGAAAGAATCCGGCGTTACATTTAAGATTCCCATTATTACTGGTTCCTTGATAAAGAGAGGCTTTCCTTTGAGGTTTAATGTAAAGGGTTCAAAAGGATAGACCTTCATATACGGGATTGATTTTTAGGTGTCGTAAGTACGTTTTCTTTTAGAAAGGGCGTCATTTGGACGGATGGACACAGTAAGCAGTGAGGTGCTAATTAGCCTGTCGTCGGGTGTATATATCCATATTTGCCAGACATGGGTTGTTTTGCCCAGTCTAACTGGTCTGCAAATTCCAATAACGTATTTGTCTTCTTTAAGGGCGGGTCTTAAGTGCACGGTGTGGATTTGTTGTCCAACACCATAATATTTGGTTCGGTCAATTGCGAGGTTAGCAGCTATGGAACCGATTGTTTCAGCGAAGGCAGCGGAAGCGCCTCCGTGCAGAACACCTAAGGGTTGCACAGTCCGGTGGTCAATGGGCATTCTTGCCTTTAAATAATCTGAACCTATTTCAATAAATTCAATGCCAATGGCTTCACCCATATTGCCTTTAAGACGCTTATTTATATCATCAACGGTAAAATTTTCAATAGCCCAAATGTATCCCATTAGTTGCCTTTTAGTTTAGCACGCCAGTATTCAAGATTTGCTCTTGCAATGCCTGTGATAGAAATACCTTTAGGACATTCAACCTCGCATGCATAGGTGTTTGAGCAGCCACCAAAACCTTGCTCTTCCATAGCAGTGAGCATCTCGTCAACTCTTTTTTCACGTTCAGGATGCCCTTGTGGCAGCAAAGCAAGGTGTGTTATCTTGGCAGAAACGAATAGAGCAGCACTGGCATTCGGACAAGCGGCAATACATGCACCGCATCCAATACATGTAGCAAAGTCAAAAGCCCTGTCAGAATTATGTTTAGGAACCGGAATGGTGTTAGCATCTGGAGCACTACCTACATTGACGGATATATATCCTCCACGTTTTAGGATAAAGTCCATTGCAGACCGGTCAATAATAAGGTCTTTGAGGACGGGGAATGCGGTTGCCCTGAACGGTTCAATAACAATAGTTTCTCCATCTTTGAAGTGTCTCATGTGTAGTTGACAAACTGTTGTTTTATGAAGATGTCCGTGTGCCCGACCATTAATTACAAAACCGCAAGTTCCACAAATACCTTCTCGGCAATCTGATTCAAAAGCAATGGGTTCTTTACCTTCTCTTACGAGTTTCATATTAAGAATGTCCAGCATTTCTAAGAAAGACCAGTCAGGGTTTACATTGTCCAATTCATAGGTTTCAAATCTTCCTTGGTCCTGTGGACCATTTTGTCGCCATACCTTTAATGTCAACCGCATTGTCTTCTTTTCACTCATGGCATCTTATTTGTATGACCTGACTGTTGGTTTAATGGCTTCAAACTTCAATGGCTCTTTATTGAGGATTGGAGGGTTGTCTTCACCGTTGTATTGCCATGCTGCAACGTATGCAAACTCGTCATCACGACGAAGTGGCTCACCCTCTTCGGTTTTATATTCCTCTCTGAAGTGGGCACCGCAGGATTCCTCACGGTGCAGTGCGTCAATAGTGATTAATTCGCCTAACTCAATAAAGTCAGCTACCCTGCCAGCCTTCTCCAACTCCTGATTGATTGTATTGGCATCTCCTACTACTTTAACGTCTTTCCAGAATTCTTTCTTTAACTCCCTGATTTCTTCAAGGGCTTGCAATAGTGATTCTTTGCTTCTGGATAGCCCTACTTTGTCCCATAGTATATGTCCAAGTTTCATATGAAATTCATCGGGAGGGGTTTTACCGTTAACTGAAATCAATCGTTCAATTCGTTCTTTGACTTCCTGTTCGGTTTTCCTGAATTCTTCTGATTCCGTGTCCGGTAGTTTTTCTCCTAGTCTGTGAGCTAGATATGAACCAATTGTATAGGGCAGAATATAGTATCCATCTGCTAATCCCTGCATTAGGGCAGAGGCACCAAGTCTGTTGGCACCGTGGTCAGAAAAGTTAGCTTCACCAATAGCAAAGAGTCCCGGAATGGAAGTTTGTAATTCATAAGAGACCCATAATCCACCCATTGTGTAGTGAACAGCAGGATAAATTTTCATTGGTACTTCCCAGGGGCTTTCCCCAGTGATTTTTTCATACATCTCAAAAAGATTTCCATACTTTGCATCTATCCTTTCTTTACCCTGTTCTTTTATGGCATCCAATAGGTCAAGGTACACAGCCCTGCCGGTGGGTGGCAATCCGTATCCCATATCACAAACCCTTTTAATAGCGCGACTTGCCACATCCCTCGGAACAAGGTTTCCGTAAGCAGGATACCATTCTTCAAGGAAATACCATCGTTCCTCGTGAGGAATTTCATTTGGATGTCTTGTGTCTCCTTTTTTTCGTGGGACCCATACCCTACCGTCATTTCGCAAACTTTCACTCATCAATGTTCGTTTGGACTGATATTCATGGGTTTCAGGCAGGGCAGTGGGGTGTACCTGCACAAAGCAAGGATTGCCGAAATAGGCTCCTCGTTTATATGCCCGCCATATAGCAGTTGCATTAGAATTAACAGCATTTGTTGATAGGAAGTAGGCGTTCCCATACCCTCCTGTAGCCAATACGACGGCATGAGCAGCGAATCGCTTTAGTTCACCTGTTATCAAATCTCTCGCTATAATTCCTTTAGCGTGTCCGTCAATCAAAACAATATCCAGAACCTCGTGTCGTGGAAAGATTTTTATCCTTCCTTCATTCCACCACCTGAGAACCTGTGAGATAGCACCCAAAAGAAGTTGTTGCCCCGTTTGTCCGCGAGCATAGAAGGTTCTTTGAACAAGGACTCCACCAAATGACCTGTTGGCAAGCAAGCCTCCATATTCACGGGCGAAGGGAACGCCAATGGCAACTGAGTAATCAATTATCTGCGGGCTAATTTCTGCCAGTCTGTAAACATTTGCTTCGCGAGCCCTGAAATCTCCACCTTTCATCGTATCGTAGAACAATCTCCATATGCTATCTCCATCATTCTGATAATTCTTTGCGGCGTTTATGCCTCCCTGGGCAGCTATTGAGTGAGCCCGTCTTGGCGAGTCATGATAAGTGAATAGCAACACATTATATCCCAATTGGGCCAGGGTTGCTGAAGCAGATGCCCCGGCAAGCCCTGACCCTACAACTATTATAGTAAAGCGACGCTTGTTAGCAGGACTAACCAGAGGAACAGTACCTTTATATCGTGTCCATTTCTCTTCTACCGGACCATCAGGGATACGAGAATCTGTTTCTAAGTCAAGTGTTCTGCCGTCCTTCCATAGTTTTTCCATCATCAGCCCTTTATTTTAAAGAATAAGGTATGCCACAATTGCCACTACTGAGTATCCTACAGTTATTCCAATAGCAAGAACCCATCCAATTATTTTTATTATCGGAGTGAACACCGGATGGTTGAAACCAAATGTTTGGAATGCACTTTCCCATGCATGGAGAAGGTGAAACCCGAGAAAAATGAAAGCAATTATGTAAAAGCCAGTATAGAATGGATTTTTAAATGTTAACACAACAAGTTGATATAAGTTATCAGCTTCACCGGTTATCCTATAAGGGACAAGGAAGCTTTGGAGATGTATGACTAAAAATAGAAATATCACAGTTCCAGAGAGCCACATCATACGTTTGTAAAATGGAGTTTGCCAGTCTATTTTCTTATAAGGAACGTTGCGTGCCTTTTTATTTTTAACTGTGATATAGATGCCGTATCCTATGTGAAAGATAAGAGATAAGAAGAGCAAAACTTCAACAACTCTAATAAAAGGATTGCTAAGTAGTTCCTTTGCTTTAGTGTTAAAAGCCTCCTCACCGAAGAATAAGAAGATGTTATCGTATAAGTGCACAATTAAGAATAGGATTAGGAATAGTCCTGTCAGGGCACTTATTATCTTCCTGAGCAGATATGGTTTTGCACTCACAGCAGTCGTTTTTTGCAAATTTATATCAGTTATTCATTTTTGTTCTCAAATTCTGTCATTATTTCCACACTGACACCAGTGGCGTGGAATCCACCGTCGTGGAAAATAGTGTGCATGGTTACTTTCCTAGTTAAATCAGAAAACAGAACAACACAAAAGTCAGCGCAGTCATCAGCGTCGGCATTACCCAACGGAGACATCTTGTCTGCATAATTAAAGAAAGCGTCAAAGCCTGGGACGCTACTGCCAGCAGTAGTATATGTAGGCGATTGAGAGACAGCATTTATTCTGACCTTCTTCTTTTTGCCATACCAATATCCAAAGTTCCTAACAATTGATTCAAGGAGAGCCTTGGCATCCGCCATGGCCCCATACTTAGGGAACACGCGCTGGGCAGCAATGTATGACAATGCTATTACAGAAGCCCATTCAGCAAGAGCGTCTTTTTCCCAGCAGACCTGAAGCATTTTATGTAATGAAACAGCAGAAATGTCAAGGGTTTTCATATAAAAGTCGTAATTCAGATTTGTATATTCTCGTTTTTTTCTAATATTTGGAGACATACCAATAGAATGGAGGAACCCATCAAATGGTCCTCCAAAGTGCTCCATTGTTTTATCTATCAGGTTATTAATGTCATCAAGATTTGTGGCATCAGCAGGAATTATGGGGGCATTTATTTTTTCTGCTAATTCTTTCACTTTTCCAAAGCGTAAGGCAGCAGGTGCATTGGTCAAAACAATCTGAGCTCCTTCTTCAAAAGCACGTTCTGCAACCTTCCAAGCAATGGACTTCTCATCAAGAGCACCTGTTATAAGCAGCTTCTTACCTTCTAATAGACCCATTTCCGCATAATTTTACCCAAACTTAAATCAAAAAACACAAATGTTTACCAATGGTTTTCAGGATTGTCACAGTGAGCAATAAATTGCTTGATTTTGCCACAACAGCAGTTGAGCATTACAATAAAAACCTAAAGTCGCTCGGGGGAAAATTAGAACTGATACTCTTGAAAAGGCAAAAAAGGTTTAAGGACCCGGAAGAACAAAAGAAATATGATACAAGCCTGCTTGCAAAATGGCTGGAAATGGAATCCGTTAAGGCATTTAATATAATACTTGACCCTGAGGGAGAGGCACTATCCACAGACCAACTAACTGATACCGCTCGGCAATTTGCTAGAATTAATTTTATTATAGGTGGAGATGTAGGCATTGCAAAACCTCACAAACTATGGGACATGGCTCACTTGAAAATATCTGTTTCGCCTTGGGTACTCAG
>JAJRPU010000026.1 GCA_024280615.1 Bacteroidota bacterium
GAACTTCGTTCATGGGGCAGGACGACACAGTGGCAATAATTGATGGTGAGAAGGTCTCTTTAATGGAATACCAAGCTATTGTTGACAGGGTTCAGGAACGATTCAGATTCTTTCAGGGTGAGGTTCCTCCAGAGATGCAGGAACAAGTCCACATGACTGCTTGGGAACTACTCATTCTGGAAAAGCTGATTAAGCCGCGTCTTGAAGAAATGGGAATAGGCGTAACAGAAGAAGAACTTACTTATGCTCTAACCTCAGACAATCCACATCCGCTCATAAGGCAACAATTTAGCGACCCACAAACAGGAATTTACAATCCACAGTTTGTGCAGAACTTTCTCGCTTTCATTCAACAAAATCCAGATAGTCGGGAAGCCGAATTTTGGCAATACATCAAAGAACTTATTTATTATGACCTAATAAGGCAGAAATATGTAAACTCAATAGCCAAAGGTTGGTATATTCCAACGTGGTTTGCACAAGAAGCACAGGTGGAAGCCCTATCCCGGGCATCTGCACAAGCAGTTTTTGTACCATATTCAGTAATTCCTGATGATAGTATTTCATATACTGAAGAGGAATTACACGATTTAATTCAAGACAAGTTCAAAGAATTTGCTTTGAAAACTCCTATGAGATATGTCTATTACGTAGCCTTTCCGATTGTGCCATACAAGAGGGACTCAATGGCTTCCCTTGAGTTTATAAACCAATGCTTGGAACAATGGAAAACCGTTTCCCCTGAGGAAGAAGCAGATTTCATCGCCAGATGCTCTGAGCAACCTTGGGATGATAGATATTGGCACAGGGAACATTTGGGCGAGACTCAATTCACAGACTCATTCTTTACCCTGCCCGTTGGGACAATTCTTGGACCCTATGTTGAAATGATGGGGGACCAACCTGCTTATATTGCTTACAAGATAATTGACCGAAAGGAGGTCCCTGATTCTGTGGAATTCAGACAGATCTTTGTGCAAGCCGTCACACAAAGTAGCAAGGAAGAAAAAAGGAAATTACTTGATAGTCTCAAACAGGTCATAGAGACAGGACAGGCATTATTTGATTCATTAGCTGTAAAGTTTTCAGAAGATCAGGGTAGTGCCCAACGTGGCGGATACGTTGGCTGGGTGACGGGTGCAATGCTTGTGCCGGAATTAAGAAATGAAATTCTGTATAAGGGGCGGAAAGAAGGTGAGTTATTCATTGCTGAGAGCAGAGCCGGACTCCATTTAGTGAAGATTGAGAGGTTTAGTGCTATAAACGAGGGAGTTAAAGTGGGGACAATTATGCGGTTCATTAGCGTTAGTGACCAGACCTTGTCTGAAATTCTCAACGAAGCAAGCCAATTCTACTCTGTAGTCAGCGAAAATCCTGATTCCTTCGTTCAAATTGCCCAACGTCAAGGCTATAATCCAACTAAAGCTCGTTTGGTACCCGAACAATTTAATGTTCCAGGCTTGGGTCCTGCCAGACCACTGGTCAGATGGGCATTCCAGAATGATGAAGGGGACCTCTCCGAAGTTCTTGAGCTAGAAAATGCTTTCGTTGTTGCTTATCTATACAAGGTCTATGATAAAGGTGATATTCCCGATGAAGACATTAAGGAAATGGCTCGCCAAAGGCTAATAAACCTAAAGAAGCAAGCCATCTTGATGAAACAACTTCGCAGTGCCAAAACTGTTGAAGACATTTCCACACTTACAGAAATGCCTATCCAAAACGTGTCTTTCTCCTTTCAACAGGACTTCGTTCCGGGCATAGGCATGGAAAGGAAATTTATAGGTGCTGTGTTTGGTGTTGGTCCCGGAAATGAGGTCCCTATTGTGCTTGGTGACAACGGAATAATCAAAGCAAAAGTGGAAAACATTGATGTCCCGGAAAACTTGTCTCCTGACATATACAAACAACAACTGTTTAATTCTTGGAACATAAGAGTTCAACAATTGTGGTTAAGAGCGTTGTCCTACTATGAAGAAGTTGAGGACCTTAGGTATCGGCACTTCTAACCTGTTGATTCTTTTGGGCTTATGGGCATGCGTTCAAGACTTGCACTATGTTAAAGGCAAGTTGATTCCCGTGGATTCCACTATTGAAGAGAGTGAAGAAATAGCCCGGTGGCTAAAGCCTTATAGAGATAGCATTGATGCCGATCTTAATGATACAATAGCCATTTTAGACGCTAAATATTGTAAAGACGATTCCCTTGGAACGCTCATAATAAGACAGTTTGAACAAGCAATCTTTAACATACTTAGGGACACTCCCAGCCTAATTGTGCAGAACAAAGGTGGAATAAGGATAACCTGTTTAGAAGCCGGTCCTCTCCTATTGCGAGATATATATAAAATAATGCCGTTTGATAATATGGTTGTAAGCCAGTGCCTCCCGCAACAAACTTTTGACTCGCTTGTTGGCATAATACAATCCAGGAACTGGTATTTCAAGATTTATTCAACACAATGCAGTCCTTGCTGCACTGTTATTCTATCTGACTATTTAGCCACTGGTGGTGACGACCTGCCTTTCCTGAAAAAATTTGATTTCTCCCCAGTGCAAAATCTTTTGCTTAGAGATGCGTTCAGACAAGGATTTGAAATTCCCGATTGATTTAAACAGACGCCGGGCTATTAAATTTGTTTTGGGAACCACTACCCTACCCCTCTGGTTGTCTTCGTGTCTGGAACCCACCCCTCAAACCCTCGCCATCTTTCACACAAATGACTGGCATAGTCATTTTGAATCTTCAAATAATGGGCTTGGTGGAATAGCCCGCAGGGCAACTCTAATAAACAAGCTTAGGAAACAGTTTCCGTTAAACATTCTGGTTGATGCTGGAGACTTCTTTCAGGGAACACCATATTTCAACTTCTACAAAGGGGCATTGGAAATAGAAGCAATGAACAAGTTGGGCTATGATGTTGTAACCCTTGGAAATCACGAATTTGATTATGGTATTAATAACCTTGCAAAACAACTCCAGAAAGCGAAATTCACTGTCGTCAATACAAACTATCTTATAAAACACGAAGCCCTGAAATATATTGTTAAGCCGTGGGTGATTGTAAGAAGAAGACATTTTAGAGTGGGATTTGTTGGGGCAGGTATTGACCTGAAAGGCTTGGTTCCCGATGACCTCTGGAAAGGCATAACGTATTTGGACCCCATAAGCGTTGTGGACTCAATGGCTGCTGAACTGAAGCGTAAACGGTGCAATCTGGTTGTATGTCTTTCCCATCTGGGATATAAAAAACACGGTGACAGATTGTCTGACATTGAATTAGCACAGAATAGCAGACACATAGACATAATAATTGGTGGACATAGTCATACGGTTCTGAACCCTCCCGAAATAGTTCTCAATAAAGACGGTGAGCCAGTGGTCATTGCTCAAGCTGGCTGGGCAGGACACTTTGTCGGAAAACTCATTTTCTCATCTAAAAAGCCTGATTCAGTGGAATTTAGTCATGGAAAAATAGAGAATATCTAACTCTGCCAGCACATATTTTAATTATAATTTACTCATTATCAGGCGATTATAGACATTATTATAGTTTGTGAGCTCAAAAGAATAAATTGGATTAAAGTTCCCACATTTCACATTATTCGTTTAGCCGAAATGACTAATCTTTGTATTGCACTTTAAAACTATATAACATGGTGGCAGGGGATGTAGATAGAGTATGGAAAGAATGCTTGCAGATTATAAAAGATAACGTGGGAAGAGAAGAATTTGAAGCGTGGTTCAAACCTATCAAGCCAGTTAAATTGCTCAATGGGAAGCATCTTGTCTTGCGTGTTCCCAGTCATTTCTATTATGAATGGCTTGAAGCCAACCACGTAGGACTTTTAAAGAAAACCTTGAGAAGGGTTTTGGGTCCCGGAGCAACCCTTGAATATGAAATTCCTGTGGACAAAAGGAACAATAAAGGTATTCACTTGCCAAGCACTCGCCCCGAACATTTTGACCCTTCAATAGCAAGCATGATGGAAATCATCAAAAATCCCTATGCAATACCGGGAATTAATAATCGTCCTATAAAAGCAAACAATCTAAATCCTTCCCTTACTTTCGACACTTTCGTTGAGGGACCCTGCAACCGGTTGGCTCGGTCAGCAGGCTTACGAATAGCTGAGAAACCTGGACAAACAGCATTTAACCCTTTCGTTGTGTATAGTGATGTTGGTTTAGGCAAGACACACCTTGTGCACGCTATCGGTAATGCCATCCTTGCCAAGCACTCCAATAAAATGGTTGTATATACCACTGGCGAAATCTTTACGTCACAGTTTGTTCAAATGCTGAAACGAAATGCTATAGATGACTTTATGCAGTTTTACTATAATGCTGATGTCTTGATCATTGATGACGTGCACCACCTGTCAGGAAAAGAAAAGACCCAGGAAGTGCTGTTTCATATATTCAACTTCCTACACAATAGTAGGAAACAAATTATACTAACCACTGACCAACCTCCTATTAAGCTAAAAGGGTTTACTGAACGCCTGCTATCCCGTTTCAAATGGGGGCTGTCTGCTGAATTGACTAAACCTGACTATGAAACAAGGAAAAAAATCCTTTTGGTCAAACTAAAGCAAGAAGGTGTGTCATTGCCGGAGGATATTGTTGACTTCATAGCCCGAAATGTTACAGGAAGCATAAGAGATCTTGAAGGTGTTCTTATCTCAACTTTGGCACATGCCACTTTAGTGGGCAATAATATAACGCTTGACCTTGTTCAAAAAATCATTGGAACCCACGTTGAAAAAAGTGATTTGCCACTGAGTCTTGAGCAGATTGCGGCTGCCGTAACGCAAAAAACAGGTGTTACCTTAGAAGAAATGAGAAGCAAAAGTAGAAAACGAAATATCGTTATTGCCAGGCAACTGGTAATGTTCCTTGCTAGACACCTAACAAGCCTGTCTATGAAACAAATTGGTGCTTTTCTTAACAGGAGCGACCATACTGCTGTAATATACGCCTGTTCGCAAATTGAAGAAAAACTAAAAACAAACCAACACTTACAAAAGCTAGTTGAGGGAATTAAATCCACCCTCCAAAACGTTAATTAATTCTGAAAGTTGTTTAACTTTGCAATAAAGACGGAGGGGTGCCGGAGTGGCCGAACGGGGCTCCCTGCTAAGGAGTTGAGCCGGGTAACCCCTGGCTCCGAGGGTTCGAATCCCTCCCCCTCCGCTAACTAATCTTCAAACTTCCTATCACATGAGATTTTTTGAGATATCAAACACAAAGGACAGAGTAGTTAAAAATTTCCCAAAAGTCTTTGTAAAAAAGAACTCTGCACGACTCGTATGTTGTATTTAATGATGCTTGTGATAATTTTAAAAGGCATGAACCTAAAATGGTGGGAGGTAAGAAGCGCTCTGTGAGAAGGTACGCACATAGCGATACCGTAACGGAGAAAGGGCTCTTACCTCC
>JAJRPU010000027.1 GCA_024280615.1 Bacteroidota bacterium
CCTCAATACTTACGATAGGAGACGAAGTTCTCATAGGCAAAACAATAGACAGTAATTCCGCATGGTTGGGTTCACAACTCTCAACAATAGGCTTCAATATAAGGCGTCATCTAACAGTTCCAGACAAAGATGAGGAAATACAGTATGGGTTAAAAGAACTACTTGCTGTTTCAGACTTAGTTATCACGACAGGTGGCCTTGGTCCAACAGAAGACGACCGAACGAAACCAGCATTAGCTAAGTTTCTTGGAAAGAAACTTTTGTTCAGTGATGCAGCTTGGCAATGGCTCCTTGAATATGCACGACAAAAACATATTGAAAACCCTGAGATCATTCGCAATCAAGCTGAGATTATAGAAGGTAGCGAACCATTATATAATCCAGAAGGGTCTGCACCGGGACTGTGGATAGAACATAATAACAAAGTGATTATTGCTTTGCCTGGGGTGCCCTGGGAAATGAAAGCCATCTTTAAACAAAGTGTTATTACCCGATTAAGACAAAAATTTAGTTTGCCAGAATTTAGAATAAAGGTAATAAGAACAATAGGATTGCCAGAAGCATTGGTACGTGATAGACTTAAAGATTTGCCTAACAAACTTCCTGAAAATATCCATATTGGCTTCTATCCGTCACTGATTGAGGTCAAAATAGTCTTACGAGGATATGACGTTGAAGAGAACGCTTTAGCTCATTGGCACCACAAAATAGCTAATGAGCTTGGTAACATTGTGTATGCAATGGAAGATAAACCACTTGCACAAGTAATAGGTGAAATACTAAGAGAACGCCAACAAACCATTGCCACTGCAGAAAGCTGTACTGGAGGCTATCTAGCTCATCTTATTACTTCTATCCCTGGAAGTAGCGATTATTATCTTGGAACTGTGGTTTCATACCACAATCAAGTAAAAAGCGACCTGTTAGGAGTGCCCCAAGAGGTTCTTACAACACACGGAGCGGTTAGTAAACAAACTGTTAGCCAAATGACAAAAGGGGTCAGGCAAGTGCTTGGTTCCCATTGGGCTGTGGCAACCTCTGGAATAGCCGGGCCTACCGGAGGAACACCGGAAAAACCAGTGGGAACAGTCTGGATTGCTGTTGGAAACAATCATAAGATAAACGCTCTTAAGTTTCATTTTTCTGGCTCACGACTTGACGTGATCACAAAGTCAGCCCTAATGGGACTGGATATGCTTAGAAGAATGCTTCTGGAAAAAGAGATGATAGATCCTATGATAGTGTCCTAAACTTTTTTACTCGAGACCATATGTTTCCTTTGTTGCTTAACTTATAAGCCTATGAGAAGTTCTTAATTTTAAGACCAATACTAATTTTTGTTTTCTTTTTATGACCAAGAGGCAAATTGTTATATACTTCTTAAATGGTTTTTGAGGATTGTGGTGAAAAGACCATCAATATCATATTTATAATACAAGTTTTTTTCATTAAAGATTTCAATTTTGTATTTAAAGCATATAAAACAAACTCTTGGTTCGCAAAAATTGTATAATTCACAGACATTACTTCCATAACACAGCTTTGCTTAAAATGGAATTATCAAGGAGAATAGCGCATAGCATTCAAGCGGGAATAATTTAATTCATATGATATAACTATCTTTCATTGCAGTGATTTTGAAGGGAGACACCTTTAGTCTTTCTAAACTTTTCTGTGTCTCATAGAAATTTAGAGTAGTGCCTCCCATGATTTTTTAATAACTTGATTGTCAATGCGTTGTTTATGAACATTGGAATCACTTATACAGAGTCATTGAGCACGAAGCACAGCACGTCTCCATCTTTTGTTATCTCTTAATCTGCTTCTCTGCATTTCTTGCCTTACTCAACTGTCAGACCTCTAAAGTAATATTTGATAAGGTAAACAACTAAAATTGCCCCCTTATTGACGCTCCCAATGTTGTCAACGTAACAAGAAAATGTGTCTATGTGGAGAAGTTTTTTGACATTTGGTCTGACTTCCTTCTGTCAGGTCTAATCTGTGTTTGCACTGTTAATGTGCCAGTGATTGACGCAGGGAAGCTGTTTATGAAAGGCTCCCTTTCAAAAGAGCAGTTATGATGATTACGAGAACATACAATCAGCAAAGAAAAATAAAACAAAAGCATACATAAAACATACTTCTTAAAAGAAAAAATTGTATATTACGTGCTATTTCGCTTGTACTACACAAGCAGCTCCCCGGGCAGGATTCGAACCTGCGACCTAGTGGTTAACAGCCACCCGCTCTACCGCTGAGCTACCGGGGAGTGTCTTTCTTGCGGGGGCGGGAGTCGAACCCGCGACCTTGGGGTTATGAGCCCCACGAGCTACCACTGCTCCACCCCGCGGTGTCCAATCTCGTTAAACAACCTTCTTCACTAAAAAAGTTCCCAGAGTTATATCCCACTTTTTTTTGATTCTTTCTGCTTACATTAGCATTGATGAATGTGGAACTATCAAAAATTAAAGAGGATTTATTAAGAACGGATTGTGCTTATGAAACTTATTCATGTTTGGGACTTCGGATGAGATTACTGTACCTGTCTATTGCTAAGTACTCGCACTTAGTTAAAATCATTGAAGGGCTAACAACTACTGCCTTAAAGTTGCGTCTCCCTGTGTCTTTCTTATTTAAAAAGACTGTGTTCCCCATATTTTGCGGGGGAGAGACAATAGATGACGCTCGAAAATGGTTTGACTATCTCCATCAAAGAAACATTAGTGCTATTCTTGATTATGCCATAGAAGGCAAGCAAGAAGAAGATGCTTTTGATAAGGCACTTAAAGGGAAGCTTGCCTTGCTAAAAGCCGGTGCTGGACACCCTGCATGCCGATACTTTGAATTTAAAGTCTCTGGAATCGCACCCATTGATATTCTGGAAAAGATTTCTGCTGGAAAAAGTCTTTCTCAAAAAGAGCAAAACCGATGGAATAAAGCAAAAGAAAGAGTTGATGCTCTCCTCAAAGAAGCTATCAACCTAGGATATGTCGTTATGATAGATGCCGAAGAAACTTGGTTACAGCCAGCTATTGACTCCCTCACAGAAGAGTTTATGGAAAAATATAACACTGAAGAAAAGGCTCATGTTTATACAACAGTCCAGATGTATCTCAAGAAATCACCGTCATATTTGCAAAATTTACTACATAAATTCAAAAACAAAAGAAAAAAGATTGGAGTGAAGCTTGTCAGAGGGGCTTATGTGCTTAAGGAACGCAAAAGAGCTAAAGAAAAAGGCTATCCTGACCCCTTATGGCAAACCAAAGAACAAACAGACCAAGCATATAATAATGCCATTGTCTCTCTTGCTGAAAGCAATAACGTTGCAGAAGCTTGCATAGCCACTCACAACCTTGAAAGTATTGCCCTTGCTTGGAAGCTATTTAAAGAAAACCATTTAAATCCCGAATCTTTCTGGATGGCTCAATTAATGGGAATGGCTGATTTCCTAACTTGTAATCTTGCTAAAAACGGTCTGCCTGTAGCTAAACTGGTTCCCATCGGACCAGTGAGAGAAGCAATCCCCTATCTGCTACGGCGCTTAGAAGAAAATAGCGGAATTCATAGACAGTTTAATCTTGAGCTTGAAATGATAAAGGAAGAACTAAGAAGACGCAATTGTTAACTCACCGTATTATTAACTCAATAAGTTTTTCAACACCAGCTTTAATTATGGAATAAGCTAATTCAGCTTCGCTAATACTCTTTCCATACGGGTCTGGAACCTCCCTGCCACCAGTAAAAGCATAAAATGGAAGTATCTTTTTATGATATTTTTGGGAGAGAAGACGTTTCAAGTACTCCTCCACCTTCCTATCCACCGGAATAATCAAGTCAAACTTGTAAACTTCAGAAGGCTCCAAAATTTTAGCTCGCCGTTTTGGAACGGGC
>JAJRPU010000028.1 GCA_024280615.1 Bacteroidota bacterium
AAGAAAGATAAGAAGAAAAAGAAACAAATTGAGATAGACCAGCAACAGGTTCAGGCTAATATCAGACAGATTCTTCATGGACAACCAACTAAAACCAAAAAGAAGAAGAGAAAGCAAAGGGAAGAAACACAAGATGAAGGCAATGTCCTTGAAGTAACAGAATTTATAACCCTAGGGGAGCTTGCTTCTCTAATGGGAGTTCCTGCTAATGAATTGATTGCCAAGAGCTTACAGCTTGGCAAAATGGTAACTATAAATCAGCGATTGGAGAGGGAGCTTATAGAATTGCTGGCTGCTGAGTATGATTATGAAGTTTCCTTTGTGGATGTTAAAAGCCAACTAGAGGAAGAGGAGAAAGAAGAGGAAGTTGTTGAGGACTTGGAATACGTTGAGAGACCGCCAGTGGTGGTAGTTATGGGACACGTTGACCACGGTAAAACCAAGCTGCTTGATTATATCAGGAGAACAAATGTTATTGCAGGAGAGGCTGGAGGTATAACACAGCATATAGGTGCATATCAAGTTACATTAGAAGATGGCAAGAAGATAACGTTTTTAGATACTCCTGGGCACGAGGCATTCACTGCAATGAGAGCTCGTGGTGCTCAAGTTGCAGATATTGCTATTATTGTTGTTGCTGCTGATGAAGGGGTGATGCCACAGACAAAAGAGGCTATTAGCCATGCCAAAGCAGCGGGATTGGAAATAGTGTTCGCTATAAACAAAATAGATAAGCCGAATGCTAGACCAGAAAGGGTCAAGCAGCAACTTGCAGAAATGGGCTATTTAGTTGAAGATTGGGGAGGAGAGTATACTTGCCAGGAGATTTCAGCCATAACGGGACAGGGAGTAGATGAATTGTTGGAAAAGGTCCTAATACTTGCTGAATTGATGGAACTTAAAGCACCTATTAATGTTAAACCTAAGGGCTATATAATTGAGGCATCTCAAAAGAAAGGATTAGGTAACGTTGCTACAGTTATCGTAAAGGAAGGTATCTTAAAACCGCGGATGCCTCTTGTGGCTGGAGTTCATTTCGCTAAGATTAGGATAATGTTTGATGAACGGGGCAATAGAGTTGAAGAGGCATATCCTGGAACGCCGGTCAGGATAACTGGGTTTGAATCTTTGCCAGATGCAGGAGATAAGTTTGTAGTTTATGATGATGAGCGTAGGGCTCGGGAGGTGGCTCAGCATCGCGAAAGACTGCTTAGGGAACAAATGTTGCACGCTAAGTCAAGGTTAACTCTTGATGAGGCTTCCCAAAAAGCCGCCGCCGGAGAATTACAAGAGTTACCTATTATCCTTAAAGTTGACACATATGGCTCGTTGGAAGCTATTCGTGACGCTCTATTAAAGTTAAACGAAGAAAATGAAGAGGTAGCACTTAAGATAGTGCATGCAGACGTCGGACAGATTAGTGAATCTGATGTTATGCTCGCAGCCGCTTCTAACGGCATCGTGATAGGGTTCCAAGTGAGACCAAATTTGCAAGCTAGAGAAGCAGCAGAAAGAGAGAAGGTAGAGATTAGAACTTATTCTGTTATTTATGACTTAATTGAAGATATTAAGAATGCAATGGAGGGTATGCGTAAGCCCCGAGAGGTTCAGGTTCCTGTTGGTATAGCCGAAGTGAGAGAAACATTCAAGATTAAGAAGGTTGGCACGGTAGCAGGTTGCTATGTGAAAGAGGGTAAGTTGGTTAGAGGTGGCAAAGTCAATGTTGTGCGGAATGGAGTTGTCGTGTATACTGGTGAAATTGATTCTCTCAAAAGACATAAAGATGATGTCAAGGAGGTGAAGGCAGGCTTGGAATGTGGAGTTCATATTAAAGGATTTAACGATGTTAAAAAAGGAGATGTTTTGGAAGCGTTTGAAATAGTGCTTGTGAAGCCTGGGGAAGAGGTTCCGAAGGGTATCGCTTCTGTCTCGGATTCAGAATAAGAAAACTCTATCTTTTGGTGCAAAGTTGCGTGATTAGCTCTTTCCAAAAAGAGGGTAAAGATATACTATCTGTTGACCAGTGCTCATACTTATCAGTAACAAGAACCCATTTTCCTAATAAGCCTTTTCGCAAATATGTTATGAAAGGAGTAACTTCTTCCCAACTCGGGAGATAAATTATAGATATTGCCTTGTTTTGTAAATCCTCATCTGGGATAATGTTTTCTGAAATGCCTACGTTCTGATAAACAACTAAGGCATCGGCTATTTCTGTAAATTGGTGAGGGTCCGTCGAATTAGGTATGCTCATGATAATAAAGTCATATCCCAGTTCACGGGCTATTCCACTCAATTGGTAGTAATAAGCGAACATGTCAGGATTGTCAAGGACCTCATCAAGAAACACTCCATTTATCTCCGGCAAAAAATCTTGGATATTTATTAGTTGTTGTGCAAGGTCCTCAATAGGTCTTTCTCCAAATTTTGTTGGCATTCTGATTGCAATGTGGAATCTTAATTTTGAGGCTTTTTGTATGTTTTGTCTGAGTTCCGATATGTTTTGCTCTCTAACGTGATGTTCTTCTAAAACGATAATGGGTTTGTTACATTGGGACAGTTCAGTAAGGAGTGAATCCCAGTTAATCATTGCTTTTGGATTAACGGGCAATATAATACTTGTAGTGTTAGGATATAAGTTCTTCAGATTGAATTTGGAGTAAGGTTCTATCTTGCACGATGAGATAAAGGTCATAAGAATCATTGTGGGTACTAGTAATTTATAGGGAGCGGGCATCAAAGTTCAATCAAGTTTTGATTAAGTCTGGCAAGTCAACATAAAAAGGTGTATTATCCACTCTGACAAATCCTTCAGCCTTATTGACCCCTATGTAAAATCCAAGCATTGATGCCCGAGCTGCCAAAAATTCCATAAATCTTTTTGTAGACAGAATTGTTTCGGGGGCAGGATAAGTGGGGTCGAACTGTGAGCGATAACATTGAAGAGAAGCAATTTTATCAACCCAAGTGCCTGTTATGTCAATCAGAATTTCTGGATGAACGTAAGTGTGTTGGATGTAATGGAGGGTCAGGGATGGTCTGTGTGGTTCCGGTATCTGAGCTTCTCTAAGGTTTCTGAGCCCAGCCATAAAGATTGCCCGCTTGATTAATTTGAAAGCTCTTTCATGGTCTGGATGCCTTTCCACCGGTGAAGGAATAAGCGCTATGTGTGGTCTCAATAACCTTATTGTATCCACTACTTTTAATAGTGATTCCCTACTCTCTTCAAAGAAGACATCTTCAAGCCTTAAATTTATTCTTTTTTTTATGCCTAATTGTTGTGCTGCGCAGGCTGCTTCAGCAAGCCTCTCCTCAATACTGCCACGGGTTCCGTAATCTCCAGCAGTTAAGTCAACAATAAATACATTATGTCCCAGTTTGCTATACTTAGCCAACGTCCCTCCACAGGCTAACTCAACATCGTCGGGATGAGCTCCAAATGCTACAATATTCAATTGTTTCATATCAGTTTTATTTCTTTGAATTTGAAACCTGAGCTACTGAGTTTTCTTAAGATTTCTTGAGTGTGAAAGTTTAGTTCTTTTTTCAATAATGGTTCTGAAACTTTGACAAATAAAGTATTATGTTTCCAAAAAACCTCTCGTACCAACTCCCTTCCCCACTTTTGGCGACAATATGTATTTATCAATGTTTTTATTTTGAAGCGTATATATTGAAAGGTGAAATTCTCTAACTCAGGACTTTTAATCAATAATCCAAATATTTCCCTGACACTTTTAGGATTGTTACCATTTGCCATGCCATAGCAAAGATATGCAGGATATGCTTATTGAACAGTTATATTCCAAGGGTTAATAGATATGCCAATGAGCCGATTAAGTAATTATCATAAGGATTTACCGTTTGTTATTGATGGATTCCACATTCTTTCTTTTTCAGTCCACGCCATCTGCCTGCTCTCCAATCTTCGCCTTCATAGACCGGCGTTGTGCAGGGCATACAGCCAATGCTTGGGTATCCTTTGTCGTGTAGTGGATTATAGGGTAAATTGTATTTTTTAATATAGTCCCATACCTGTTCCCATGTCCAATATGCTAACGGATTAACTTTGTATAAATTATTTTTATTATCCCACATAATTGTTTCTGTGTTTGCTCTGGACAGGCTCTGTTCCCGCCTGATGGACGTTATCCAAGCCTTCTTACCATCAAGGGCTTTCTTTAAGGGAAGGACTTTTCGTATAAAGCAGCACAAATCAGGATTTCTATACCAGAGTCTTTTGCCAAAAATTTGTTCCTGTTCTTTGAGACTGATTCCACTATATGTTTTTATTTTAATGCCAAACGTTTTTTCTATATGTTCCTTGAGAGCATAGGTCTCAGGAAATAGTAGTCCTGTGTCTAGAATAAAGATTTCAATGTCTGCTTTCATTTGGTATAGATGGTGCAAGATTACTATTCCTTCTGCACCCAGAGCAGTGGCGAAAGATATGTAGTCTTTGCCAAATATTGAGATGGCTTCTGAAAGGATTGTTTCAACCTTGCTGATTCGCCATTTGTCTTGAAGTTCTTTTAATTGTTCTGCGGTTAAGAGTTCCATATTTTGTGGGTTTCAAGACAAATATATCAATTGCCACAAAAAGATTTTATGAGATACATAAACACGATATTTCAATTTTGCATTTGAGAGAAGTTTGAGTAAGTTTGTAATCATACCTTTTAAAATATGGCTATGATGAGGGGCACCAGTAAGATTTTGATATTGTTGGCGAGTATTTGGGCTCTCACTGCAGAGGCTCAGAAGGTGGGAATTGGAACCACTCATCCGGAGGCAACCCTTCACGTAAATCACAACCCAGCTTTGCTTTTTCCTGCTGTTATGAGCACAATAGGGGCTGATACGGTCTTTGTGATTACCACGGACAGAAAAGTTGGCATAGGTATAGGTAGTCCGATGGAACGACTGCATTTAAAGGGAAATATGGTATTAGAAGGTGCCTTTATGCCTTCTGGGAATGCAGGTAGCCCGGGACAGGTCTTGATATCTCAGGGAAGCAATGTTCCGCCTCTGTGGGTGGATGCTCTTTCCATAGGGGATAATTGGGGCTCACAAGTTGCAGTTACCTCATTACCTGTCATAGGAGATGGAACGACGGTAAATCCAATAACATTACAGGCAGGCAACAACACCGGAGATATATTAGTCTGGGATGGGACTCAGTGGCAAATTCAACAGCCCGGTCCTTCCTCTGGAATCTCCTCATTGTGCAGTAACCCATCTATTAATATGGTTCAGAAGTGGACGGGAGTAGATTTGTGTAATTCAATCATTTATGATGACGGCAATAACATTGGCATAGGCACGATATGTAAAGCCATAAAGTGGTAAAGTGCACTATGTGTTATGGACAAATGATATTTATAGTGCCTCCAATATTCATAAGTCCCCCAGTATTAATTATCCCACCATATCCAGTATTTAAAGAAATGCTACTGGGTATACCGCCATTTGTATCAATACCTCCAAAATTAACATTACAACCAGTGGGACATTGTAGCACTCCGTTAGAATCGGTCTTAATTAGATATATATCCATGCCACCGTTACCATATGAGTTAGTTGCTCCACAAATAATAAATCCGCCATCTATCGTTTCTTTTACAGCAAAGGCTTCGTCTGAGTCTCCTCCGCCAATTGTGTTAGCCCATATTAGTCTGCCATCGGGGGATAATTTAACAATGTATACGTCTTCGGTTCCCATACCATACGAAAAAGTTTTTCCGACAACTATTAACTCTCCCGCATTAGTTTCTATAACATCAGCGGCCTCTTCAGCCATATTTCCACCTATCACAAACGTCCACGCGAGGTTACCAAGAGAATCTAATTTAACTACGTATACATTATTTAATGATGGTCCGAATGAGGCTGTCATTCCTGCTAAGACAAATCCACCATCATTAGTTTCTATAGCAGATGTGGCATAGTCCCATCCTGTTCCACCAATTGTTTTAGCCCATTCTATGTTTCCTAAGGAATTCAACTTTATCAACATCATATCTAAACCACCCTGACCATAACTACCTGTCAAACCTGCAATTATATAACCATTATCTCTCGTTTCTTGTACAGATGAACTTATTTCCAAGCCTGTTCCACCAAATGTTTTAGTCCATTGAACAGTTCCCCACTTGGATATTTTAGCTATGTACACATCACTGCCTCCCGCTCCAAAAGTTTCTGTGGAACCAACAGCAATAAATCCACCATCAGAAGTTTCTATTACATCTCTAAAATGATCGTTGTTTATACCTCCTAGTGAGAGTGTCCATATTATGTTACCATTGTTATCTATTTTTAAGAGATAAGCGTCATAATTTCCTTCTCCGAAGGAAGAAGTACTGCCTGCAATAATATAGTTATTATCTGAGGTTTGATATATAGCATATCCTTCATCATTACCTGTTCCACCGATAGTTCTTGTCCACTCAATATTTCTATTATTATCTAATTTGACTATATATACGTCTGAATTGCCTTGACCGAAAGAATTAGTGTATCCTACGGTTATAAACCCTCCATCGTTGGTATTGATAACATCAAATGCCCAGTCATCATTTGCACCACCGATTGTCATACAAAACTGAGAACATTCGTTAACAACTACCCAAAGAGAATCTTGTTTACTGCAGCCACAAACATTGCAAGCTTTTACTTTTACATATCCACTATTAATGTCCGGAATAACTATTAATGTATCCTCACTTTGTCCTGAAATGATGGTCCATGAAGTAGGCACTTCCCATTGATATATAGTGTTTTGACAGCCTGTAACAGTAAATTTTATGGTAGTACCTGTACATGCATAGTACTGTCCATAAATCTTTGGCTCACAAGAAGGTTTACTGCAGTTTATTGGACAGGAAATAACATACCATTTTTTAGAAGTGGTATCATATGTTTCCAAGCAAAAGCTATCAATGTTAAAAATGATTAATGAGTGAGCAGGATTTTGGATAGCATCGCGTTGATTAGTTGTTAAACGTGGTATTAGTATCCCACCCTTGTCATAATCTACTTCTAACCTAGCTGAAGGATGAGGTTGCACTGTTCCTATTCCGACATTCTGAGCGCTGATGACCGTGGGAAACAGGACAATCCATGTCATTAATTCCCGTTTCATGTTTTTTTGCTTTAAAAGTACGTACCTGCGGAATACAGCTGTGAAAAAAAAAGTATCTAAAGGTACTGCTTGTTACTTGATCACAGATTACTATAGTGCTATAAATCCTATTTAGACAATAAAGAAATCATGTTACATCAGTGTATATTAAGTACGTACAAACAACTTCTCTAACTTTGCACATATGATAACAGAAGTTAAGGATGTTCTGTCTAATGCTCTGGAAATATTTAAAAGCAAGTTGCAGGATTATGGTATGGCGTGGCTAGTGCTCAGACCCACAACATTGCTTGATTTGCTTTTCATAAAGGCTCATAGGATAAGAACCATAGAGGAGAAGGGACATCAGGAAGTGCCTGATTCCATAGAAGATGATTTTATTGGAATAATCAACTATTCCATAATGATGTTGATGTTGTTTGAATGTGATGATTTGAATCTTAGTTCTTCCACTGATGAAACATTGGAATGCTATTCCAAGATAGTGGATAAGGTTCTTGCTTTGTTGCAAAAGAAGAATTCTGACTACGGAGATGCGTGGAAGTTAATGCTTCCGTCCTCGTTCACTGATATAATCCTTATGAAAATACTACGTTTAAGGAATGAAATAGCTAAAAAAGGTTTGAGTAAGGAAATTGTAGAGCCCCACCTTATGGACATAATTAATTACTCAATATTTGCTATCTTAACACACAAAAATCAGGAAGAGTAAATAAAAATAACTGAAAAAATCATGTGTTATGAAGAAGATAACAAAGATATTGGTTGACATTGTCAGGTTTGCAGTTGGAGTCCTTTTCATTTTCTCCGGGATGGTTAAACTGGTTGATCCGCTCGGAACCGCCTACAAATTGGAGGAATATTTTGAGGTCTTTCACTTTCCCGAATTCTTCAATAATCTGTCATTGTTTTTAAGCATTGCATTTTCGGCTGCTGAGGTTTCCTTAGGCGTCGCTTTGATTGTTAGCTGGATGCCCACCTTAACCACTTCCGCTCTTCTCGCATTAATAGTATTCTTTACATTCCTTACCGGCTATTCTGCCGTTACCGGTGCCGTCACAGATTGCGGTTGCTTCGGAGATTTTATTAAACTGACACCTTGGCAATCGTTCTATAAAGACATTGTTCTCACTGTGTTAATTCTGTTCCTTTTCTTAATGAGGAAACAAATTAGTTCGGGAGGCAAAGTGGCAACTGTCCTGACAGGCATAGCTACCCTTTTCGCTGTGTTATTTGGTGTTTGGAACTATGTGACACTCCCTCTGTTTGATTTCCGTCCCTATAAAGCAGGGAATAATATTTGGGAATTGATGCAAATACCACCGGGAGCACCACAAGATGTTTATGAAACAATACTTGTTTATAGAAATAAAAAAACAGGTGAAGAGATTGAGATGACCTCTTCAGAGTTCATGTCCCGCTATCAGGAGTTTCAGGACACCACTGTGTGGGAGTTCGTAACTTCTGAATCCAGATTGGTTCAGAAGGGATACACGCCACCTATCCACGACTTTGTCCTGCTTGACCCTTCCGGGAATGATGTTACGGCGGAAGTGCTTAATCAATCGGGGACATACCTATTCATAATAGTGTATCCATCAAGATTTTCTATTGATGGTTTGAAAAAAGTCGCTACTGAACTGACAGATTCAGACCTACCAGTGTTTGTTTTGACTGCATTTCCTAATGATGAATGGGAGAAAATTGAGCGTGACGCCGGGCTGCCAACAAACTGGAAAACGTTATATGTGGACGCCACCGCTTTGAAAACATTTATTCGTTCTAGCCCGGGTATTGTTCTTATGAATGGACCGGTGGTGATTGACAAATGGCATTGGAGAACTTTTTCTAAAGAAGCTTTACAAAAGAGTTTATCGCAAATTGAGATTATCGTTCCAGACAAAAATACAGACTTAAATGCCTCGGTTTAACAATGATTAGATACATAATCAAACGGCTTTTATATGGGGTTCTTGTTTGGATTGGTGTAGTAGTGGTGATTTTTGTTCTCTTTCAAATTTTGCCCGGGGACCCATCTAGGCTAATAGCAGGACAAAGGGCAGATAATGAAACAGTCGAAAGAATTAAGAAAGAACTTGGCTTAGACCAACCTTTGCATATTCAATTCATAAGATACTTAAATGATGTTTCGCCTATTTCAATGCATAGAAAAAACAAAATTAATAAGTACGATGTTTTACTAACTATTTATGAAGGCGAGGAGTTTGTGACAGTGCTTAAATTGCCGTACCTAGGTAGGTCATATCATACGAGACGGGATGTGTGGAGCATTATCTGGGATGCTTTTCCCAACACTGCTGCTCTGGCTTTCGCTGCCTTAATGCTTGCTATAGTATTCGGTATTTTCTTTGGGTCAATAGCGGCGATACGGCATGGCACTTGGCTAGATGCTTTTATCTCTTCCCTGTCCACTCTCGGTATTTCAACTCCTTCCTTCTTCGCAGGACTTATCATTGCTTGGTTGTTCGGCTTCCTACTCGCTGAATACACTGGTTTGCCTATGGCTGGCTCACTGTTTGAAATAGACCCATATCGGGGTAAGGTCCTTAAACTTGAAAATCTCATATTGCCCGCTTTTACTCTCGGAATCAGACCTATGGCTATGATAACACAAATGACAAGGTCGGCGATGCTTGACATTATGCAGGAACAATTTGTTATTACAGGATATGCCAAGGGCTTGCCTTCATGGAAAGTTACAATATTTTATGTCTTAAGAAATGCTTTAAATCCAGTTGTTACAATAACAAGCAGCTGGCTGGCTTACCTACTCACCGGTGCTTTCTTCATTGAATATATATTCTCATGGAAAGGAATTGGTTTGCTGGCTGTTAAGGCTCTTCAAAATATGGATTTCCCAGTGGTGATGGGAGTCGCCCTCTTCTCTGCTTCCCTTTTCGTGCTCATTAACATATTAACAGACATTACCTATGGATTGCTTGACCCAAGAGTCTCGTTTAAGTAATTTAATAAGTAATTTAACCTGATTATAAATGTAATTACTACCATGTCAGAAAAAGGACAATACATATATGGAGTTAGACCCATTGAAGAAGCTGTCAGGGCAGGCAAGCCAATTGAAAAGGTTTGGGTTCAGGCAGGGAAGCGCCTTCCCTCGTCCGTCAATCAACTACGTAAGCAGGGTGTTCCAGTTCAATATGTCCCGCCCAGATGGTTCAAAAAATGGAGCAATGTTAATCACCAAGGAATTGTAGCATTGATTGCACCGCTTAAATATCAACAATTGGAGGATGTGCTGGATATGATGCTTGAACACGGCAATTCAATAGGGGTTGTGTTGGACGGAGTGAGCGACGTCAGGAATGTTGGCTCCATAGCCAGAAGCGTGTATGCCATGGGAGGCTCCGCTTTGTTCCTGCCACAAAAAGAAGGAGCGTTACTCTCAGAAGAAGCGATTAAAACCTCTGCAGGAGCATTGCTGCACCTACCGGTCACTCGTTACCCATCGCCTCAAAAACTGATCCAATTGGCAGAAGAAAGAGGCATTAATATCGCCGTTACTACCGTGGACACTATGTCTGAACCAATTTACAGAGTTCTATTTGAAGGACCGTGGCTCGTGGTAATGGGTGATGAACACAGGGGGGTTAGACCAGCCTTCCTTGACAGGATTGATAGAAAAATTACTATCCCAATGAAAAATCTTGATTCTTTAAACGTTGCCAGTGCTACAAGCGTCATAATGTATGAATGGTTGAGACAACAATTACAACAAGACGAATAGACAATTCAGAATACCTTAATTTTGCAGTAGAAAATAATCGTAGTAAAGTGGCTAAGTATAAACTGAATAGAGAAACTTTAAGATACGAGCGGGAGGACACATTCCTAAAAAAGGTTGGACTATATTTCATTTTTTCTTTGATACTATTTGCTTTGGGCTTCGGTACGGCATATTACATTCTTACCTCTTCCGAATGGTTTGAATCACCAAAGGAAAAGAAACTAAGGACTCAATTAGAGAGAGTTCTTGCTAAGTATGAAGAACTAAACAAAGAGGTTGAATATCTTAATGCCAAAATGAAATCTCTTGCCTTCAAAGATGATAGCATCTATAGGGTAATCTTTGGTGTTCCGCCAGTGGATGCCACGCTTAGGGAAGGTGCTTATGGCGGTGTTGAATACGCAAGGAACGTACTTGATATGCCAAATAATGAAATTATAGCGTCTATTGAGCAGAAGGTAAGTCATCTAAAAAGACAGGTTGCCATTCAACAAAACTCTTTTGATGAACTATTACAATTGGCTCAAAAATGGAAGGAATATTGGAATCACGTTCCCGCTATTCAACCGGTTGATAATAAGCACCTTAAAAGGCTGGCTTCCGGATTCGGCTACAGAATAGACCCTATTTACAAGGTTAGAAAATTCCATGAGGGACTTGACTTCTCTGCACCAATCGGGACACCTATATATGCCACAGGCGATGGGGTAGTAGAGAAAGTTAAACGTTCCAGAAGGGGATATGGTAATCACGTGATAATAAATCATGGTTTTGGATATAAGACCCTGTATGCTCATATGAGTAAGATAATTGTTAAGCCTGGGCAAAAAGTTAAGCGAGGTCAGATAATCGGTTATGTCGGAAACACAGGAAAGTCCACCGCTCCACACCTCCACTATGAAGTTTGGAAAAATGGTAAGAAAGTTAACCCTATTAACTATTTCTTTAATGACCTAACCATTGATCAATATGAAGAGATTGTGCAGAGGGCTAATAGCAACAAATATTCCCTTGATTAATAGCAAAGGATTTTATGAAACCTCAGATAATAGTTGTTGATTTCGGGTCTCAATACACTCAATTAATAGTAAGGCGTGTCAGGGAAAATAATGTTTATGCAGAGCTTGTTCTGCCTGAGAATTTAGAAAAACATTTGGATAACGATAATCTAAAAGGGATTATATTATCAGGAAGCCCTTTTTCTGTGTATGATGACAGGGCTCCGGTTGTGGATACCAAACAACTGGCAATGCAATTTCCTATTCTTGGGATTTGTTATGGAGCACAGTTAATAGCCTTTCAGTGGGGTGGAACTGTTGAAAGGGGAGATACTAGGGAATTCGGTCCAAGCATTATCAGTCAATTTGAGAAGCCGGACCCGTTTATTCAGGGAATTTCATTACCGTGGAAAGTGTGGATGTCCCATAGTGATGCAATAAAGAAACTTCCCGAAGGTTTTGAAGTACTTGCTTATACGGAAAACAAAATTCTTTCTATTTTCAAACATAAGGACAGGACTATATATGGAGTCCAGTTTCATCCGGAAGTTGTTCACACTGAGCATGGCACCCAATTGCTTGCGCGATTCCTTTTTGAGGTGTGTGGGTGCGAACCAACATGGACACCCGCTGAATTTGTACAGGAACAGGAGACAATAATAAGAAATCTGGTTGGTCCCCAAGAACAGGTCGTTATGGCTGTTTCAGGAGGAGTGGATTCTTCAGTCGCTGCAACTATAATACATAAGGCTATTGGAGACCGATTTCACGGCTTTTTTGTTGACACGGGGTTGATGAGAAAAGGGGAGCCAACTGAAATAATGGAAGCATATAAACATGTGGGACTTCCTGTTAAACTAATAGATGCCCGAAGCGAGTTTCTCTCTGCATTGAAAGGTGTAACCGAGCCGGAGGAGAAACGTCGTATCATAGGACACAAGTTCATTGAAGTTTTTGAACGGGAAGCAAAGAAAATAGATGGTGCGAGATGGCTGGGACAGGGAACTATATACCCTGATGTTATTGAGTCGGCAGCATCGGGAAGCAAAGCAGATAAAATCAAATCCCATCATAATGTTGGAGGCTTGCCTGAGAAGATGAACCTTAAACTCATAGAACCTTTGCGATTCCTATTTAAGGACGAAGTGAGGAAAATAGGCGAATACCTTGGGCTTCCAGACACCATCCTTAAAAGACATCCATTCCCAGGTCCCGGCCTTGCTATTAGAATAATCGGGGAAATAACACCAGAAAAGGTTAAATTGCTACAGGAAGCAGATGCCATATTCATTCAGATGCTTAAGGAACATGGGCTTTATGACTATGTCTGGCAAGCAGGAGTGATACTTCTTCCAATAAAGACTGTTGGGGTGATGGGTGATTCCAGAACATATCAGTATGCCGTGGCATTAAGGACAGTGCTTTCAACAGATGGTATGACTGCTGACTGGGCTCGTCTCCCTCACGAATTCCTCGCTCAGGTCTCAAATCGCATTATAAATGAAATAGATGGTATTAACAGAGTCGTTTATGATATAACCTCTAAACCACCCGGAACAATAGAATGGGAATGAATTTGAGACGCATAATACTGGTTATTGGTCTGGGCACCATGTGGAATATAATCCTGAATGCTCAGGTTCCGGTGCCTGACTGTGTTGACACAGGACAATGCACTGTGCTTGTATGGCTCGGCTATGACCTGCCCGCTCCAAAGGTTGACACAACAGCAGATACGCTTATCGTACCTGCTTTGACTCCTTTTCAGCGAAATGCCCTTGAGTTCATCAGGGGTTTTGAATTGCTTGCTGATTCACCTGCTAGAGCAGTTAAAATAGTCTGGGAGGCAATAGATGCTTCTACGTCTCGCGATGTGATAAGCAAAAAGTGGAAAAATGCTGATATTATAGTGCCTTTTGGAAATAGGCAATTCGTCCAATCAGTATTTGCAAGGGACTCGCTAAAAGAGAAATACATCATAGTTAACACTTGGAACGAAACTTCTTGCTGCCCACCTCATAAAGGGTGGCTCCAGTGGTATCCATCGGTTAGACAACATGTTTATACCCTTGTTGAACAGTGGAAAGGCAAAAAAGTAGTTGTAATTTATCCTCATAATGCTACATATGCAGAAAAACGCTATGTTGAAATAATAAAGCAAATATCAAGCATTTATAAAGACATTGAATTTACCTTTTTAGAAAAAGATGTTGTCCATCTTGAAGACCTCCAAAGAGTTCTTGTCCCATTTGATACCACAATAGTGTTCGTTGCTTCGTTGAGATTACCTCTGGTGTTTAATGTTTTAGAACAACTCTCAATAAATACTGTTTCAGAAGAATATGGCGTAAAAGTCTATGGCTTGCCCACTTGGGTTAAATTCCATCAACTTGAATATAGCCTCCTTGAAAGGTTTAAACCAGTTGTGGCTTCTCCATTCCATATCAGGGATTCCCTTAAATACTGGCGATTATACGAGCAATACTTAAACAAATACTATGAGAACTTATGGGGAAATAGCTTCTTTATTGCATATGATATTGGCTCATTCATAATAAAATGGCTTGAATACGCCAGAACATATTGGTTGAATCCGGAACCTTTCTATTTTAAAGGAGTTTTGACAGAGGTGACTCTTGAACCTTTCTATGTGGATAGTATGTCCATAGCCAGATGGGAAAACATTTGCGTTTCACTACTTCGCTTTGAAAAAAGGGATTATAAATGCTACGAGAAATGTAAATGTGAAAATTACTATGAAGACTTAGTTCAGAACACAAATAATTCGTTATCCACCCCTAAAACAAATCCAGTTCCCATAAATCAAAAAGAACATAAATGATTCTGTTTACTTATGAAAGAACCAAAATTACTGTAATTTCGTATACTAAACCCCAAGTTACGCACTTCTTTGGGCAAAAAAAAACTGATTATCAATGGTTTATATGTATAATTTGGGTGCAAAGTTCATTGACGCAAAATAGAGTAACTTGTTAAACTTGACTTACAAGTCCCATATATAAGGAAACCATAGATGGGGTGTAGAGTTCTACCACATCAGAGTGTGCAATATTCTTAGATACATATTCCAAGTTGACAAAACAAAAACCAGAAAGTTTACTAATGTTCTACATGCTCAACAATCTTATCGGTAAACTATTAATTAAATCGTTTAACAATTGGTCTTCCTTATCAATAAACACAACTGGTTTGTCTTGGGTAGCA
>JAJRPU010000029.1 GCA_024280615.1 Bacteroidota bacterium
AAGTTTATAGTCATGGTTCATTATTTGTGTTTTGTATGGTTACCAACGGAATTGTTTTGTTATTTCTTTTTGGATCAGTTGCAGTTTAAATTTTTCGCCAAGGGGTGTGTATTGCCCTGGAAATGAGTTTTTAGGGACTATTCTATGGCAAGGGATTAATGGCGGGAAGGGATTGTATTTAAGACCCTTAATGAGTTTCATCCTATCTGGAAATGATTTAGCCAATTGAGAGTAATGGACCACTGTTCCGTATGGCACTTCCAGAATTTTTCTATACATTGGAAAGAACCTAAGCGAGAAAAGAGAGATGGGTGGCGACAGTTTTGAACCGTTTAGGAATGCTTCTATCCATTCATAAATCTCTTGAAACAATTCATGTGGGACAGGATTAATAAGTCTAAAGTTATGGAAGGTTGCTACTTTCTTTGTGTGGTGTTGCAATTCTATGGTGTTCCCAGCCCACAGATGAACCACTCCTGCGTTAGTTATCCAAGCAGTGCTATATATCTCATAACCGAGGAATCTAATTTGCCATGCGTGTTGGTCTTCCAGAAATTGTAATATTGCATAGGTTTGCATTATGGCAAAGTTAAGACTATTTATAGGGTGTGAGATTCCCGGGGAACTGCATAAAGCGCTACTTGATTTCAGACACAGACACGAAAAGCGCCTTGAAAAGATTCCAGGTATTAAATGGACGGAGCCTAACACGTGGCACTTAACACTTTTGTTTCTGGGCAGTGTTGAAGAGGAACAGCTCAGATGGCTAAAGGGTGTTATGTCGGACATTGCGAGGACCTTCTCCCCGATTACTTTAAATCCAGACTTTTTAGGATATGCTCCTCCTTCCCATAGGGTCAGAATGATATGGTATTATTTCAAAGAGCATCCTGAATGGACTGCTTTAAGCCTTTCTCTTTATCATTCTTTGACAAGACGCTTATCTATAGAAAAGCCTCGTGCTCCAATAATACCACATGTTACGATGGCAAGGTTCAAATGGATGGATGTACGGAAATTGCCCACTTTAGATGCCGTTAAATTCAGGAAACCAATAAAGGTATCAGAAATAGTACTATGGTCGTCACGGTTGTACCCTTCCGGACCGCAATATGCTCCCCTATTTAAGACCTCCCTTACTTCTAATCTTCCATAATAGAATGTCAAGCTGAGCTCTGAAGCGAGACAACAACTCCCTCAATAAGAGCATCGGTGTTATTCTGCTTGACATAGGGAAATAGCAGGCATTTAAGCCCACCTGCGAAGCCAGGAACACAGCCCTTTCAGAATGAAAGTTTTGACTTATAAAAGCTATTGAATCCGTGCTATAACGTTTCAATACAAATTGAACCGATTTCCATGTCCTTGTTCCCTGCGTGTCAACAACTATTATTGAATCTGGAACACCGGCATTAATAATCACTTCTTTCATCCTGCCGACTTCATCGTAATAAGGCTCCGAAACACCTGAAATAATTAATCTTTCCAAAACGCCATCATTATATAAATGAATTACCATTTCTAACCTTTCAGTAAAGAATGGATTCTCAAATCCACGAGGTGTGTAAGGAGATGTACCCATAACTACGCCAACATATTTCCTACCTAATGTGCAGATTCTATAAGAAGCAAAAATGGAAACATAATAATAATTTCCTATCAAGGCAATTATTGCCATAGCAAATAGAAACATGAAGATTTTACTCCCCTTATTGTTAAAAAAGGAAGTTTCCCTTCTCATTTCATCAAAATTATAAGACTTGGTAAAAGACTAACGAAAATATGACGTTAGTAGTTGTAGTTAAATGAACTTACCTTGTTCAAAATGCGTTTATTATTTGAAAAATCGTTTGATTTAAATAAAGGAGACCGATGATGTTTCACTCACAGGTTGATAACCCATTTGAAGATGACCCATTCTTCTCAAGTTTCAATGTTAATATAGAAGGGCTTCCCATGGGTAGAAGCCAATTTAAGTATAATGTTGATGATGAGTTCTTTGTAAGGCTACCGTTCAGCTCCATTAACAGGGCTCACGTTACTGTTGATGTGGTATTTGACAAGGCTCCAGATACTTATTCCATTGAGATAGAGCTTCATGGAGAGGTAGAGGTTCCTTGTGACAGGTGCACGGAATTATTTTTCCACCCAGTAGAGGGTTCACACAGAATAGTGGTTAAACCAAGTGATAAGATAAAAGAGATTGTAAGAGACGAAGGATTAATGCTTATTCCACGCGGAACAACAGTAATAAATATAGCTCAAGACATATATGACTATATTATTCTCAGTCTTCCTTTACAGGTCAAGCATCCCGAGGGGCAATGCGACCCTGAAATGGAAAAATTCTTAGCCCGTTTTAGTGCCAAGAGCATTGAAAAAGATGGAAATCCTAATGATTCTAATGCTTCCCCTTGGTCTGTTTTTGATGACCTTCTTGAAGAACCCAACCAGTCAAATAATGATTCTTAACTTTGCATATTAAAACGGGTGAACTATGGCAGTACCAAAGAGAAGACACTCAAGGAGCAGAACGAGAAAGAGGAGGTCAGCAAACATGAAGATTAAGGTGCCTCAATACAACAGGTGTCCCAATTGTGGCGAACCAGTCCTCTCTCACCGAGTGTGTATGAATTGTGGCTATTACCGGGGAACTATCGTAATTGAAATTGGAAAAGAAGCCTAATCAATATTCAATGATGCTTTGATTCGCAAAGTTCAATACTACAAATAACATTTGCGTAGTGAGAATAGGGTTTGATCTAATGGGTGGGGATTTTGCCCCTGCTGAAACCATAAAGGCTATTAAGGAGTGGCTATCTAAAAAAGA
>JAJRPU010000030.1 GCA_024280615.1 Bacteroidota bacterium
ATAATTCTAACCACAGGAACTAATTCAGCACTGGTCCTAAAAAACAATCCAAAATCAAGAAAAACTGGCAATCTCCTTACTCCATAGTGGTAGTCCCGAATACGAGTACGCCTCAAAAAGGTTCCTGCAACTAGTTGCACGTGAGGCGATTGATACCACAACCATACACTGGGCAGAAAGGTCCAATCGCCTCTCCACGTCAATATCTCACCATATGCGTGAACCCCATACCTAACGGGAAATTGATACACTTCCTCATTTAGTAAGGAGGCATTCCCACTGTAAGCATTGTTTATTGAACCTCCTAAAAGCAGTTTAAAACCATCGTGTATCTCGGTTGTGTAAGCAACTCCAACATGCATCCGGAAAAAACCTCTCTGGTCATCTATTATCTCTAAAGGCGGTCTGTTAAAAGTCTTTGCTACTGGGTCCCATTGTTCAGGAAGAACAACACTTCCAACATCTAAACCTATATAAGTGTAGGCAAAACTTATTCCTGCAATCAATGCGTTTTTCTGATTTCTTGGGGGAATATGCAAATATGATAGGGAGAGTTGCATATTTGTGAAGCCCATATTCACATCACCCATTACATCCCTATAGAACCAGGCTCCTATCCCTACTCTGTTAAGGTTAAAATCAATCCCAACAGCAGCCGTATTATACGGAACCAAGTTGAACCATTGGTATCGCCATACAGCAGAGAGTCGGAACAATCCATTAAAAACACCTGTTAAAGCCGGATTTGCATACAATGGAACCGCTTGATTCTGTGAAAAATGTATTTCCTGGGATAAAGATTTTTCAATTACTCCCAACACCCCTATTAGTAAAAACGCATATTTGGTAAACCGGCTAAAAGTTTTACCTAACCAGTGCAACATTTCCAACTATTTCTTTTACTTCTCCTGTTAGGAACCTGATCCTAGCTTTATATGCATACACTCCTTCTGTGCAAGGAGCCCCGAAGCACGAGCCGTCCCATTCAGCCTCATAGTTGTTTTGATATACCAAGTTCCCCCATCGGTCAAACACTTGAAATTCTTCCACTACCCAAGTTTCATTAGCACCCACGAGCCTGAAAATATCATTAACACCATCTCCATTAGGAGTAAAAGTATTGGGAGCATCCACAATGGGTTCCAAAACATATATCCTACCATATGTAGTATCCCTACATCCGTAAATGTTAGTTAGAACAGCAAATATGTCATAAACACCAGGTTGTGTGTTAATAAATGTTGCTACCACTTCCGAATCAGGAGCAAAAAACTCGCCCGGATACCACTTTATTATTGAGTCGGGTGCTTCATTGCCAATGACTGCCTCAAAAATCATTGGTTGCCCAGCAACTATTGAAATAGTATCAGGAATCATATCAATAGTCGTTGTCGGATATGTGGGTACATAAAACTGTGTTTCAATCCTACACTTTGAACTGTCCTCAACAACTAAATAATACACCCCTTCCGGAAGTCCACTAATAATGGAATCATTATTAGACACAATTGACCAGTAGAATGTATATGGCTCACGTCCCCCTTCTACCTTCACCTCAATTTGCCCTGTATTAAAATCACATCTTGTCGGTGTTATCTTGAAATCAGTTAGTTCCAATAGTGGAGGTTCTTCAATGTAGATACTATCTATTCTCAGCTCACATCCGAAAGAGTCAACAAGGGTTCCAGAATAATAGCCTGGTCCTAGATGAACCAGATGCAGGCTTCTTGGACCATGGTCCCAAAAAACGTTATACCCAGGAGTGCCCCCGGAAGGAATGATGATTATTTGCCCGTCATTAAACCCATAGCAAGTTATGTGCTGCACTATCGTATCAAATTTAAGGGTATCTGGGGCAACAACTTCTATAGAGTCTAACAAGAAAGCGGGGCACCAGGTGGTGTCATACGAAGTAACAGAATACTTTCCAGGGCAAACACTGTCGAGAACTTGTGATGTATCCCCGGTGTTCCACACGTAAGTATAGGGGGCTAAGGAGTCATTATAGGGGTATGGCAGAACGTATGTATTCGCTATTAGCTTGCCATCGCAAGAGTTCCAACATTTCGGAGGAATAACAGTTACTTCTACAAAATGTTTACAGCAAATTATAGAGTCTTTACTTAAGCCAAAAGTTGAAGGGTCAGAGTTGCACGCTGAGCTGCTCCATCCTCCAGTTTCTGAGTCTCCATATGGAGTAATGACTACAGATAAATCCACCTTTCGTGTATTACACCCTGTTTCAAAATCCCTGGTCCTTATGTCCCAGCAAAATTCCCAATATCCACTCGTATCACAATTATCACCGAAATTGTCTCCTGGATTATTTGGGTCACTTCCAGGTCCTAGAGGGCTTTCATAAAAAAATCCGGGTCCATAAGTCAATCCAGTGTTTAGGGAAGTAACAGACCAATACCATCCCCATGTCCCAACTCCATCACAAGAAGCGGCAGGATATGGAACTATTGATGAAAGGTCCCACCCGTCACCAAACTGGATAACAACTGCGTGAAACCAATTACTTGCATTTTGGTCATATCCATCAACAATATAGCACATTCTGACCCAAGTGTTTGGAGGATACCCATCTGCAGGCGGTGGTGGGAAAATAGTGAAAGTTGTATCCAAGACACATTGTTGCCCCAGAGAATTTAAACTATGTACTATAGTGAGTAGTGCAAGCAATACCTGTTTTGTAAGCCAACGTGCTTTATGCTTAAGCATAACCAAATATGCACATTTTCACATTATACAAAATTAGAAAATTTCACCCAAAAAAGAAACGCAAAAAACTTAGGAATAGTTTTATAGGTTTGCATAGAGCAAATAGGCGAGTTATGGCACAGGATTTTTTTATGCATCGGGAGATAGATAGGAAGTGGCAGGATTGGTGGGAAAAGGAAAAAATTTTTCACGTTACAGAGGACGCATCAAAACAAAAATTCTATGTTTTGGACATGTTCCCCTATCCATCTGGAGCTGGTTTGCACGTTGGACACCCTTTGGGATACATAGCCACGGATGTGGTTGCCAGATTTAAGCAAATGCAGGGTTTTAATGTGTTGCATCCAATGGGTTTTGATGCTTTCGGACTTCCTGCTGAACAATATGCCATTCAAACGGGGAAGCACCCCGCTGAGACAACGAAAGAAAACATAGCCAGATATAAGCAACAGATGAAAAAAATAGGGCTTGTTTATGACTGGGACAGAGAAGTAATAACAAGCGACCCCAAGTATTACAAATGGACACAATGGATCTTTTTGAAGATGTATAAATCGTGGTATAACAAAAAAACAGACAAAGCCGAGCCAATAGAAACTTTGATTGAACATTTAGAAAAGCATGGTACTGAGGGGTTGGAGGCATGGACCAGTGGTTGGGAAATCCCTAAACTGACGCCCGAACAGTGGCGGAATATGAGCCTTGCTGAGAAAGAAGAGTTTTTAATGCATTTCAGACTTGCTTTCCTAGATGAAGCGGAAGTCAATTGGTGCCAGGCATTGGGAACCGTCCTTGCCAATGAGGAGGTAGTGTGGGACGAAGAAAAGGGATTAGTAAGCGAAAGGGGAGGGTTCCCGGTTGAAAGAAGACCTTTGAAACAATGGTTCCTGAGGATAACGGCTTATGCTGAAAGGCTTTTGAAGGGCTTGGAGGAAATAGACTGGAGCGAGTCCATTAAGGAGATGCAGAGGCACTGGATAGGCAAATCAGAAGGAGCACTCATCAATTTCCCAGTAGAAAATCGTCCTGAATCAATCAAAGTGTTTACGACACGTCCAGATACAATCTTTGGCGTAACCTTTATGGTTCTGGCTCCTGAGCATCCCCTTGCTCTGGAAATCACAACAGAAGACCGCAAGGAAGAAGTTGAAGAGTTTATCAACAGAATCAAGAACCAGCCTGAAGTGGAAAGACTTTCTGAAAAGGACATGAAAGGCATTTTCACCGGGGCTTATGCCATCCATCCATTTACCGGTGAAAAGTTGCCTATATGGCTGGGTGACTATGTCCTAATGCATTATGGCACAGGGGCTATTATGGCTGTTCCGGGACACGACAAACGAGATTGGAAGTTTGCCAAGAAATATGGGCTTTCCATAAAAAAAGTTATTGATGCTCCGGGAGTGGACGTGGAAAAAGAAGCATATG
>JAJRPU010000031.1 GCA_024280615.1 Bacteroidota bacterium
ATGGTCAAGAACATGATTAGAATCAATGGGGACACCTGTAACATCTATACCTGAAGCAGCATATTCATACCACCACCATGGCGAAACCTGGGTCCAGAACACTGAATTAGGCGGGACCCTTTCGTATGGATTAATCACAGCATCTTTATCACCTCGCCCGGCAAACCTGTGATACAGCCGTGAAATAGTCAATAGTCTGCTAATAAGTGTTTTCCTGAAATACAGCATATCCAAAATATCAATTATCTTCCAATATAGCTCCTGTTTTATTAAAGTTCTCTTTGATTTATTAGATACTTGTTTAAAAAACTGGATTTCCACTCTTTCATATTCCTTTTTGGTCTTAACGTTTCGTAATTTCCGCCACAACTTAGCACTTTCCGATTTATCTCCACGTAAATACCTTGATACATACTCCTTTTCGTTACTTTTTAATGCAAAAATTAATTCTCTCAAGGGAATCCGTCCTTTCACTACACCCATACCTTTGGAAATGTTATACGACACGTGCCCCATCGCCGATATCTAAATTTAATGTTCAAACAAAATTACAAACTTCCACTAAGACGATTTTATGATATTGCTTACAACTTGTAAATCAAAAGAAAAATCCCATACATGGCAGAAATAACAAGCCTGTTCAAATGAGTCTTTGCATTCCTTAGCAACATCAACTATTGGTTCTGGCAAAGCGGGAAGCCACACTGATTTAACAGTATATCCAGTCAGGGTTTGCCTGCCGATAACTAACCGCCAAGCCATCTTTCTGGACACGTGCCCTCTGGGAAAAAATAGGAAAAAGACCCCCCAGAGAAAGTCTGCCAATCTCTTAAGAATTCGTCTATACCACTGCCTTAAGGGAAGAGGATAGAACAGTGCTATCCATCTATTAGTTGAATACACCTGTTCGCCAGAAATTAGAATTTTTTCTTCTGTATTGAAAAACATTGTTGTAACAAATGGTTCAGCTCTAATATTTCGCAATAGTTCACTAACCTGCTGGGGAACGGCTTGTATTAACACGGGATATACATATTTTGATTTGGTTTTGCATGACGGACTAGCCTTGACACTATGAAGCGAAAACAAGTGAGACAACTCATTCCCCTCAGTTCCTTTGAATATGTAATAAAATCCGGAAGATATAGGATTTTGTTTAAGCCATCGCATATTAACACTAAACAACTTGAACAGCAAGATAGACATAATTCCCAGTGCACTGCCGATTAATATGACAGCACGAGAAAACCGCCACTCCTCTGGAAGCAATGCATACAATAGCAAAACGGAAATCTGAGCCAGCAGAGACGCCCTGAAGACCCTGCCCCACTGAACAGGCTCCCTATAGCCACCACCAATATACATAGACAGGACTACTAATGCAGAGAAGATGGGCAAGACAATGAATTTAAAGGTTGATGGATATTCAAATCCTTTAACATAATAGCCCCATACAAACTGGACAAACCAGAAAACGACCAAGACAATAGAGAAATCAATAATTGGGAAAATTAGCCTCTTAATCTGTCTTATAAGAAAAATTGAAATTGCTCTAAGCCAAATGCCTGTAAAAACAAGCAGTCTTGTCAAAAATCCATAGTTCTTATGCTTTTTTACGAATAGATACATTGCTTGATGAAACCAGAAGATTGGTTTCCAGTTAAGTCGCTCTGTGCTCGCCCCTTTGAAATGAATCGCTTCAATGTTTGGGTTATAGACCACTCGCCAGCCTTTTTGTTTAATCCGCTGGGACAGGTCTATGTCCTCACCATACATAAAATAGTCTTCATCAAATCCGTTCACTTCTTCTAGAGCCTGTCGTCTGGCAAGCATGAATGCCCCTGCAAGGGCTTCCACATCCCTCAGTTCTTCGTCTTCATAGTAGTATCCTGAATGTTTGGACGTCCACGGAAGAAACAGTTTCTTAAAGGCAGTTGCAACGTCTGGAACCTTCCTCTGGCTTTCTTTGAGATAGTTCCCTTTCCCATCAACAAGCCTAATGCCCATCAGCCCAATGCCTTCATTGGAATCCATAAATCGCAAAGATTCTTCTATAACAGCCTTATCAATCAGCACATCCGGATTAAGAAATAGGACATATTCTGATGGGACGCTTTTCCACCCTACATTACAAGCTCTCCCAAACCCTACATTCCTCGGCAATTGAATTACTTCCGCACCATATTTCTTAGCGACGGCAACACTATCATCTCGGGATGCATTATCAACAACTATAATTTTTACATCATTCGGCAAATTTTGAAGCATAGGCAAAGAAAATCTGAGCACGTGACCTGAGTTATATGCAACAATCACTATGGCAAGTCGGTATTTATTTTCTTTCATACGGCACCCGGTAATTAAGGGCTCTTTCAATGGTCATAGGGTCGGTATATTCAAGGTCTGCTCCATAGGATAGTCCCCTTGCTAGAAGGGTTATCTTAACTCCTGTGTCCTGAAGCAGGTTGGCGACGTAGTGAGACGTGATTTCTCCTTCTGTGTTTGATGGCAATGCGATTATTACCTCTTCAATATTCTCACTTATGACTCGTTCTTTCAGGTCAGAGATAAACAAGTCTTCTGGACTAACGCCCTCCACGGGACTAATTAATCCACCAAGCACGTGATACTTCCCTTTATATGTTCCCGTGCTTTCTATAGCGTAAGCCTCTCGGGATGAAGAAACAACACAGATGATAGGTTCCCTGTCCTGAGATGAACATATTGAGCAAGGCGACACGGTGTCTATTAAATGACATATTGAACAAGGAATGGCATGTTTTTCTAATTCCTGTAGTGCCTCTGCCAACTCGCTCAGGACAGCCCTGTCCCGCTCTAATAAATGGAACAGGAATCGGCGTGCCGTTCGGTCTCCCACCCCTGGCAATCTTTTGAATGCCTCCAAAACCCTTATTATAACATCATCTTTCATAGCCACATTCAAAATTAACTAATTTGTTTCGGGTTGTTTTTCCCTTTTCCCGGGAAAGATTGGTTCCACCCCCAACCATCTCATGTTGCGACGCAATCCCCGCAAGCCAGCCCTCCTCAACGGACTGAACCTAAACAATCTCTTAAATGGATTACTACTCAGGCGGCGCCACGCCCCCCATTCCCATTCCTTTATTGGTTCCAGCGGTTCAAAAGAATCTTCAGTGGTTTCTTTTGCAAACCTATTCCAAGGGCACACCTCCTGACAAACATCGCAACCAAAAAGCCAATCTGCCCATGTCGAAACACCATTGGGCAACTCATCGCCCCTATATTCAATGGTTAGATATGATATGCATTTGTTAGCGTCTAACAAACCGGGCATAACCAAGGCACCTGTCGGGCACGTCTCCACACATCTGTTGCACCGCCCACAGAAATCACTTTCAAATGGTTTGTCATATTCCAATTCAACATCAACAAGCATCACAGAAAGGAACACATAAGACCCCGCTTTCCGTGTTATGGTCAAAGTGTTTTTTCCTTGCCAGCCTAAGCCGGCACGCCTCGCCCAAACCCTCTCCATCACTGGCATTGAGTCAACACTATAAACCGCTTCAATTTCCCTACCTATCAACCTGCACATGAAATCGTGCAATCGCTCTAATTTCCGACGAAGCACAATATGATAATCTATACCGTGGGCATATCGGGCTATCTTCGGCGAATTGGGTTTATATCTGGCTTCTTTCCTGAAATAGGAATGAGTTAATACAATGACCGATTTAGCAGATGGCAACAATTTCTTAGGGTCAATGCGAATCTCAAAGGTTTTCTCCATGTACTGCATAGTTCCGTGAAACCCTTTCCTGAGCCAATCTTCATATTGACGGGCTTCCTCATCCAACGGGACAGGCTTCGCAATACCACAATCCTCAAAACCAAGAAAAAAGGAATATTGCTTGATTGCTTCCGTCCACTCCCTTTTCCTGTGTCTCCAAGACATTAACCAAAATTCTCATCTGTCATTAACTATAACGGTATCTGTCACTGTATTATATTAACCGCTTTTCCTGCTATCCGATTGTAATCCACAGTGTTTGACAATAGCAAGCGAAACAACAGAAATAAAAATTACAAAAGCAGAAATAATTGTCCATGTCTTGCTCCAAATATTTCGCAACCTACTCTAATTTCCCCGTGTATTCAAACCCTCAATTATCTCTTATATGTTCCCATTGTCCACCCCCATCCTACAACTTTATCTTTCAAAATTTTAGGGAATGCTTCATAAGCGGGCAATTGCTTGGGAACATAATTCAAAGCGACAACAAGGAAATAATATCTATGTGGATTATCAAAGGGGGGCGGACACAAGGGGAACCATCCATCCTCACCACCAGAATTGTATCCCAAAATAGCCCATTGGGTTTGATTATCTATCATTGTAATGGAACCTGGCACCACCCCAACCAAATGATAGAATGTTTCCACTGGGGCATCGGGGTCATATACTATCACTAAATAACTCTTCGCATTATGAACAGCTTCCCATTTGATTGTTGGAATGCGTCCTTCCCCGTCACAAGCATAAAGAGACGGCAGTTTCTGACCGACCTTATCAATGCCCCTAACCTGGACCGAAATGGAAGGCTCCCCCTGAAGGATAATATTCCATTCGGCAGATGGCGGTTCAAATTCCGTTGACACAGTAAATGCTACGACGAGCAACAAGCCAATAAACAATCCCACCGATCTCATCTCTTAACTATTTTGGTTGTAAAAATAATAAAAACAAAATTTTAAACGCACCCGCAACTAATTGTTGTAAATACTCTTAAATCTTGATTTTGCGATTGTATATGTTAACAGCCTTAATTATCTTCTTTGGACCCGCTATGTTTAAATATGCCGTTACTAGCAGGCTTGCCCCTCCCGCAACCATAATTAAGGGTTTTGCGGACACAATTCCAGCGAAGATAAAAGCTGCCCCGGCAACAGCTGTCAAGCCCGCAGAAAGCATCATGCGACGACCGACAACATAATGTTGAAATGCTTTGCCATCATCAGACAGATATGCCAGAAATTCCCTTCTGGGAACACGATTATCATTAACATAATATCTCCAACCAATGACTCTTGGAACCGCTTTTAACTTCACTCTTTGCTTATTGACAATAACTTCTCTGCCATCTTCATACACGATTTTATACACCCTTTTAGCAGGAATAATGATTCTCTTTCCTGTGCTTCCAGTGTCAATATGAAGACCCATTATGTTTTTCTTGACAACCTTTCCTTCAATGATAGTGCCATCATTTAAATGGACCCTATCCTGTGCATAACCCACGATAACAGAAATCAACAAAACCAGATATACCAACCACCTGAGCATCATACTTCACAAACGAACCAAGGACTTCTTTTCTGACAGGTCTTTTCCCATCAGCCACAGTGCAACGTCATATTTAGCCGGGTCCTCTGAACTCAGCATTTCAGATACATTTCGGGTCACTTCAACAGCTGCCTTTAAAGATGGATTGGCATATTTTGTCAAACCTAAGTGCTTAGCCGCTCTCCAAGCATGAACGTCAAGGCTAATAAGCAAATGGGCAGGTGAAAACTTAGTCCACAGACCCATATCGGGATATTCCCTTCTGACCATCCACCTTAGGAACATAGTCATTCTCTTGCAAGCACTTCCCCTTGATGGGTCTGGAACCAAATGAGTGATTATTCTTTCATCACTCTTAGGCGTCCGCTTAATAACCAGATTATAAAAATCCTGCATAGCACCTGTAATGTCGCCATCCTGTAATTTTTCAAATCCCTTTGCTATGGTCCCATATTTAGCCATTAATTCAGCAAGGGCATCAAGCAAAATGAGTATGTGCCTTCCCTTATAAATCCTGTGTTTGAATTGTTCAAGTTTGCATCTGTCATAAGTGCCTTTTATTATTGATTGTGCGGGATGGCGTCCCAATAACTCAAGCAAATATCTCATTTTGTTAGCTATAATATCTCGTCTTCCCCAAGCTAGAAGGGCAGACAAAATCCCTACAACCTCCTTGTCTTCCCGACTGTCATATTGCAAAGGAAACTGGATAGGGTCATCGTTATACCAGCCTTCTTGAATCCAACGGGTTCTATATGTATCAAGAACTTTTTTGATATCTGGCATTGTCAATAATTAAATAGACCTAAGCCAATGGTTCAAGGGCTTGGGAAATGTCTGCGATTAAATCCTGAGTGTCTTCAATGCCCACACTTAGCCGTATCAATCCGTCTGTGATACCTCGCTTAATTCGTTCTTCCTTTGGAAAGGATGCATGGGTCATAATAGCGGGATGGTTAGCAAGGGATTCAACGCCTCCCAAGGATTCAGCCAATTGGAAAATTTCCAGTCGTGAGAAGAATATCTGTGCGGCATCTAAAGTGTCCTTTTTAAGCCTGAATGTTACCATTCCGCCGAAGTCTTTCATTTGTTTAGCGGCGATAGTATGTCCCTCATGGGAAGGCAACCCTGGGAAATAAACCTTTTCAATGGCAGGATGATAGCTCAGAAAATCGGCTATAGCCTTAGCGTTCTGGCAATGCCTGTCCATCCTCAAATGAAGAGTCCTGATTCCACGTACGGTCAGGAAAGAGTCCATTGGACTGGGCACCGCCCCAGCAGCATTCTGTATGAATCCTATTTGTTCAGCAAGGTCCTCCCTGTTCGTAACAACAGCTCCCAGAACAACATCGGAATGCCCAGCAAGATACTTAGTTGCGGAATGAACCACAATGTCAGCACCAATGGTTATTGGTCTCTGCAAATATGGCGTAGCGAAAGTGTTATCAACAACAACAAGAATTTCAGGACTTGCTTCCTTTGCAACTCCAACAATTCCTTCAATGTCAACTACTGTAAGCAATGGATTTGTCGGACTCTCAATCCACACTATATCCGGCTTGTGCCCCCTTATCAAAGCAATCAACTCATCATTGTCATTAGCATACCAGAAATCATAGCCCAGTGGTCTATAAACCTTTTCAAACAGCCTGAATGTGCCCCCATACAAATCTGCTATTGACACCACTCGCAAAGGCTTAGCAAACAGTCTCATAACAGCATCTATGGCTGCCATCCCCGATGCAAAGGCATAACCAAACCGTCCTCCTTCCAGAGTGGCAACAGCTTCCTCAAGGGCTTTCCTCGTCGGATTACCCGTTCTGGAATACTCAAACCCTTTGTGCTTGCCCGGTGCCTCCTGCTTATATGTTGACGTGAAATAGACAGGCGGGTTAACCGAACCAGTGCACGGGTCGGAATCCCAACCGGCGTGTACACATAGAGTGTCCAGAGTTTTCTCCTTTTGACTCATTTCTTCTCAATTTTTGACAAAACTATTTTAAAGGTACTCTCACCAGACCCATATCCATCTTGGGCTCAAACCAAGTTGTTTTGGGCGGCAGAGTGCCGAACTTACGGGCATAGTCCCACACCTCCCGCAAGGACACATCGGGAAACGCAACCACTATACCTTCATTGCTTCGTTCATAAGGCGACAATGGGAATACCTCTCCACCCCGATTAATAACAAAGGTTTCCAGTTGCCTGTGCAGAGACAAAACATCTCCTTGCATATATAGCTTCGCCTCGCCAAATGCTCCTTTCATCACAAGTTCATAATTCCCTTTGGAAAAATGTTTCAGCAGTGTTTCTTTACTTAACTTTCTCACCAAGCGCTTGAATGTCCTCACCCTGACCATTGAAGGCGGCACTAACCACACTAACACCTCAGAAACTTTTCCTTCTTGATACAATTGTTGCAGGGCTCCCCACCGATGATGACCATCTGCAAGAAACAGCTCTCCAGACAACTCAATCGGACTATTAAGTTCTATCCAGCCCATCCGTATCCTCTCCCCTCTAATGTTCTCGTAAGAAATGGGATACTCAATTGGCTCTGGAACATGCCATTCCTCAGAAGAAATTACCATTAGCGGAAATCGTTGTTCCCTCACCTTATTGAAATATGCCTTAATCTTGTTAAGGTTTTCCTCAAAGACTTTTTCATGCTCCTGAATGGAAACATCTTCAGTTATTCGTAGCAAGCCGATTAAACCCCTTGACACCCTACCATCAAGAGTGTGTTCATACACCAAAAAAACATTTGACACAGGAACATAATAATCAGGTTCAGGCTGAGAATTCATAAAATGCTCTATGGAATAAGGATTAAACCGATGAAGATGATGCTTCTGTTCATCAACAAGCAACTCATACGACGGCAAAGCAATCAAATGAGCCAATTGTGGACGGGCTACATACCCACTCAAAGAATCAATAACAATACGTCCCATATCATTAGCAAACATACAAAGATTTGAATTTTTACAAGAACTCCTTTTAAAAAGCGGGCAAACGACTAAAAACAGGCATACATATCTATGTCAACCCCCAAGCATGAAACATTATCACATTTATATATAAATTTCCTAATTCTTATTGAGACCTACTAGACAACTATTGCAACTCCACAACAACATTTTCCACATCAGGAATTCTCACTGGGTCCGGATGAGCCATAACGACTATTCCTCCTTTAATGATAAACTCCTTCAATTGTTTGGATAGCCATTCTGCCCAATCTTTATCCATTACGCTAAATGGTTCATCAAGAAGCAATAGTGTGGGTTTCAGGGCTATGGCAAGTCTGATAAGGAACCTGCGGCGCATCCCAGCAGACAATTGGGAAACTTTTCTATGGAATATATTGGTCATTGATACATCCTCTAAGATTTCTTCAATAGGCAGATTAACATTACGCATAACACTGACAAACCTCAGGTAGTCAACAAGACTCAGTTGGTCGTCTTCTTGGATACGGCTTCCAACGTAATAGACATATTTGTAATAATTCTCATCCGTTGAAGCAACCTTTTTCCCTTCCAAAGAAAGTGTTATGCTTCCTTTTTGTGGGATATAGAACCCAGACAGCAACATCAATGTGGTTGTTTTACCACTTCCATTCTCCCCTATTAGATGGACGGCAGATGGGTTCTCAACAGCAAAAGACAAACCGGAAATAACTTTTCTGCCCGGTTCGTAGGAATAAGTTAAATCACTTACTGTTAGACTCGGCATCTTTCCTGAATGTTCGGGCGACCATTTCAGCCTCACACACCACCTTTGACCCAACGTATGCCTTACCTTTCATGTGAATTATACCTCGTCTAATTGGCGAAATAAGGAATAGTTCCATAACAAGCGTATCACCGGGAATGACTGGTCTTCTGAATCTCACGTCGCTAATCTTGACGAAATATGTATTCCAGTTTTCAGGGTCTGGAATGTCTTTCAGGGCAAGTATTCCGCCAACCTGAGCCATAGCCTCAACAATCAAGACTCCCGGCATGACTGGGTTGTCAGGGAAGTGTCCAGCGAAAAATGGTTCATTAAAACTAACGTTCTTAACTCCCACGACTCGGTTCTCGCTCAATTCAATTATTTTATCTACTAGAAGAAACGGCGTCCTGTGTGGCAGAATCTTTTGTATTTCAGGAATTGTCAGCAATGGTTCTTTATCTGGGTCATATTCCGGTGGTGACTCAAGGGTTTTCTTATACAGTTTTTGCAGAAACTGAGCGAAAGAAATGTTTGCCTGATGATGTGGCGAAAAAGCAAAAATGCTACCCTCAATACGCAATCCGGCAAGTGCCATGTCTCCTATTAAATCCAAAATCTTATGGCGTGCAGGCTCGTTAGAGAATCTTAATCCTTCCACTGACCACATCATCCCGTTGTATAGTCTATCTGGAATAGGAAAATTAAGTTTTTGTGCTATGCTTCTCAGTTCATCATCTATCTCCTCTGTATCAACTATTATAACCAACTGAGAAGGTTTAATGCCTCTCCCCTTATTTTGAGAAACAATCTCCTTAACCATTGATAGTCTTACGAATGTCCGAGCTGGAGCCACGCTATCTGCATAATCATCAAGGCTTTTTAATCTGGCGTGTTGCCCCTCAAAGCCTGGCAATTCCAAATCCACAATAACCTCCATTTTATCGGCAGGATACAGCCTATACTCAGAATTACCTGTTTCAAAATTCACAGGTTTATGGATTTTCAGAACCTTTCTGAAGTCCTTTTGTTCCAAAAGTCCCACTTTCTTTATTAATTCAACCCACAGCTTGGCGGAACCATCCAGAAAAGGAATCTCATTACCTTCCACTTCTATAATAGCATTATCTACTCCGAGGGCATACAGAGCAGAAAGCAAATGCTCCACGGTTGATACACGAACACCATCTTTCTCAAGGACGGTAGCATTGGTTTCCTTAACAGTGAGTTCCGGATTAGCAGGAATTTCCACACCATTAACTATAAACAAATATCCTGTATTATCGTCAGCAGGCTTCACTACAACAGAGCTCCTCTCTCCACTGTGGACTCCTTCTCCTTCCGCCTTGAACTCTCCTCCGAGAGTATATTGCCTTGGCACGTTAAACGCACTCATCTCTGTTCATTTTGAGCATCAAGAAATCGTAACAATTTTTTGTAAAGTTCGGGTAATTTTTGTAAAATAGACCATATTCTCAGGGTGCGATGCAATTCAAGGGCGGGTGTCCCAAGATAAACACCGGGCTTAGTGATATTCTTATTCACTCCTGACTGTGCTCCCAATGCAACTTTATCCCCAATGGTAAGATGGTCGGCAATGCCCACCTGTCCACCAATCATGCAATACTGTCCTATTTGCGAAGAGCCCGCTATGCCAGCCTGCGACGCTATAACTGTTGACCTGCCAACACGAACATTATGAGCAATTTGAACAAGATTATCAATCTTAACGTCAGTGTCAATAATTGTTTCGCCAAGCACCGCACGGTCAATCGTTGTGTTAGCCCCAATCTCCACCCTGTCTTTTATCAATACCTTGCCTAAATGATAGACTTTTTCCTGATTTCCCTCTTCACTTAACACGAAACCAAAACCATCAGAACCGAGCACACAACCACTATGAATTATACAATCTTTACCTATTACAACGTCAGGATATATAACCGTATTAGGATAAATAACCGTGTTGTTCCCTATTTCAACACCATCCATCACAACAACGTGCTCCATTATCCTAACACCACTGCCAATCTTTACATTTTCTCCAATAACTGAATATGCTCCGATGTAAGAGTCTTCGCTAATCTGTGCTGACGGGCTAACCACAGCGGTTTCGTGAATACCTCTTAACTCCTTCTGATAATGAAACAGTTTTGTTAATCGTGCGAAAGCCAGTTTTGGATTTGGAACTTCAATCGCATTAACCCTGTCAGGAATACTCGTTCCTTCAGGAACCACTATCAGAGCATCTGCGGGAATTTCTTTGGGAATGTCCTTAGTAAACAGGACGGCAACAGTGTTGCTTTCCAACTGTCTTGGGTCAACAAGCCTTTCAACCTCCAAAGTAGCCTGTCCCCTAAGCCTTCCCCTAATTGCCTCTGCTATATAAGATGCCGTGAACTTCATCTTTCAATTCTACTGGATAACAAAGATAATACCGTTTTTCTGTTATGGCACTTTTCTGAATGGTTGGGCTCAACTCTTCCAGTTTTTTCTTTGTCCCATCAGGGAATATCAGCCACACAGGGTCTCCTTTGGGAATGTAGGCGTATGTCTCCATTTCACCGGTAATAATGAGCTTTCCTGCTCCTTTGAATAACTTCCTATCTGCTTGTTCGCTCAGATATTGAATATCATCATCTTTAAGTGTGTTATTGGAAAGATGGACTTTTAACAACTTCCTGTTCACAAGGGCATTGGTCAAGTATTGTGTTAATCGGTCTGTTCTATTGTCATAATGCAAGTGTTTTATAAATGACAGAACATCATTATCATCCAATTTCATATAAGATTCAAGAAATTCATATGTCAGGCTTGTTGAAGTAAGAACCTTTACAAGCAAATCAGGAATCAAATAATCTGCAGTGTCCCTCAAGTGTGTGAGAAGCAAGGAAAACGCCTTTTCAATAGCCAGAACAGTTTTGTGCGTATATACCTGCACATACATCAAGTATCTGCTCCATAGAAATCTTTCCAATGAAAAGAGAGCCTTGTGTTCAAAAGCCAGTTGCCCGCTATCAGTAAGAGTCAATAGTCTGATTATTCGCTCATAGCCCACCATTCCCTCTGAGACGCCAGCGAAGAAACTATCTCTGGCTAAGTAGTCCAATCTGTCTATGTCCACCTGCGAAGAAATCAATTGATGTAAGAATTTTTGCTCCACATCACCGGTAAAGATGGCTAAAGCTCGTTCCATAATTTCATATCCATTAGAAATTTGGGACTTTAGTCTTTCCATTATTTCCTTTGAAATCTTCTCGTGCTTAGTTAGAATGAGTTCTTCAAAAACGTGAGAGAATGGACCGTGTCCAACATCGTGCAAAAGAATCGCCACCTGTAAAGCTACTCTGTCTGTATCGGCAATATGAAAACCCTTTTCCATCAGCGTCTCAATAGCCTTTCCCATAAGGTAGTATGCTCCCAGTGCGTGTTGGAACCTGTTATGGACAGCCCCTGGGAAAACCATATATGTAAAGCCTAATTGTCTTATATGCCTCAATCTCTGGAAATACGGATGGTCAATAATCTGCATTATAATAGGGTTCTTTATAGGTATCATTCCATAAACTGGGTCGTTGATATATCGTAGTGTCATCACTACTGGTCCGGTTTGTGTGGACTTTCTCTGTAAAGCAATCCGAACAGTCGTGCAATCCGTGTGTTCTCCATCGCAAGGACTAAGATAGCAGTGGCAAGAATAGAAAATAGTATGACTGCATAACTAACTTCTCGGATAATGTATCCCTGTTCAACTCCCAACTCAACAACAAGGCTTGCAAGAACAGCAGGAACCAATCCCCTTGGAATCATTATAGACATTATTGTTGCTTCTCTTAGTGAAAACTTTCTTCCGATAATGTTTCTTACCATTATTGCTCTTACAAATAAGAAGGCAACTATTATAGTCAATCCCACAATCACAGCACGCAAGTCAGTTAATTGCATTGAAATGCCCAGAAACACAAAGAAAAAGACTTTAACGAAGAATACTACTTCCCTCAAAACATATTGCTCCTTCTCAGTGACACCCTCCGGAACAAACTGGATATACCTTTTTAGAAAATCAAAGGAAAGATATTTAGCATTGCCAAGAAACAAACCAAACGCTAAGGCACTAATGGCACCACTATATTCAAGCATCTCTGAAATTCCATAAAGAACAAACAAAACAGCAAGAGTGTTTAAAGTAGTTTGTCTCAAAGTCTCTATGCGTGAAGCCAAGTAAGACCATATAAAGCCTCCTAAAACACCTATTATAGAAGCCATTATGAAGGAAGTTAGGATAGCCCCTATTACCTTAAAGACAGAGACGTTGCCACCAAGCATGTAGGCTTCCAAAAAGGCAAGGGTAACCACAATTCCCAGAACATCACTTAAACTACTCTCCAGAAATAGAATATCCTGAACATTTTTGCTAACATTTAACCCTTTCAGCATTGGAACTACAACAATTGCAGAGGTAGCTCCCAAAATAGACCCAAGAATAATGGCTTGCAGTAGCCCAAGTCCTAAGAGGAAATACCCGATTAAAGCAGCAGTAATAGCAAATGAAACAAAACCAGTTATAGCCAAAATTGTTGCTATTCTTAAAGGTCTGGTCATCTCCTTAATATGCATATCCAATCCCCCTTCAAACAAGATAATTATAAGAGCAACCTTTGAAAAAATCAATCCCACCTTGCCGAAGTCATCGGGCGACACGAGTCCAAAAGCAGGTCCTAATAAAAGCCCTAAGGTTGTTAACCACAATACATCTGGAATCTGAGTTTTCTTGTAGAACTCCTCAAGTATATGTCCCAACAAAATCAAGATGCCGATTAATAAAATAGCCAGCTTCAATGAACAGTGGTTTTGCCAAAGATAAGGAACCTTATTAAATTATTACATTAGGCTTTTAAACAACTCAATATACTTATCAGTCCATGCATTAACAGAATACTTTTTTGCTACTAGTTCCCTTCCTGACCTTCCCAGTTGATATCTAAGGGATGTGTCTTTGCCAAGTCTTGTTAATGCTTCATACCATTGGTCTGCGGTTGATGCAAGAAACCCACACATGCCACTTTTCAGCACATCCTCATTAATGCCTATTCTGGAAGCCACAACAGGCAACTCAGTTGCCATATACATAAAGAGTTTTATGTTATTCTTATACTTCATCCAAGGTTCATTAGGAATAGGAACTATTCCAACGTCAACATTATGCAAAAAGTCTACTTCCTTTGAAGGGTTATATTCATAGTAGATACCTTCAGGAAACAAATGTTTGTATTGCCCTGCCCCCATTATGTAAAATTCAACTTTTAATTCTGGATTTTTTAGCAACTTTCTCCAGACTTCAACAAATGGCATAAATGCAGTTTTGAAGGTTGACGGGCTGCCTGTCCAGCCAATCCGTAAAACTCCTTTCTCGCTACTCCTGTGTTGCTTGGGGGGAACATACTTCTCCGTGTCCACAACAGATGGAATAACACATACGTTCTTGTGCCAGCCAGATTGAAGAATATGGTCTTTAATATACCTATTGCCTGCTATTACAATATCGGCATTACGAACAAGTGCTGGTATCTTCCTGTGTCTTTGAATCAGTCCATCTGGTTGTGGCAACCAAATAGCGTCATCAATGTCATAAATAACTCGTTTTGCCTTTTTATAAATCGTCAATTCAAGCCACGGCATAGGCAAGAACGTGGCTCCCCGATGGACAAAAACAATGTCTGCACGACCAGCATTGATCATATCCTTCAATCTTCTGAAAATTTGCATTATAAAAATCTTTGACCGCAACAAAGCATGTCCAGACCTCCGATACAATACGTATTCCCTTTCGGTCAAAAGTCCTGAATATATAAACTCAACACCCTTCTTCCTCCACAATGGCACAAATTGGTCTATTCTAAACTTTTGGGACGGAGCCATCCCATAAGGATACAACCCAACAAACAAAACCCTCATAGCAAACTAAATTATGCAATCACAAATCTTTAGCAAGTTCATCCGTTTATCTTTACACACAATGACAGAACTGCTATTAACATATTGGCAGGAATTAATTGCATTGTTTGTGGCAACTTTTTCGTCGGCAACTGTGTTACCCGGTGCAGCAGAAATAGTGTTTTCTCACTATTTAACAAGAAACATTCCCGTATCCCTTGTCATATTGACAGCTACCGTGGGCAATACACTCGGTTCCCTGACTAACTACCTGCTTGGATGGATAGGTAGCCCTCTCTTATACAGGTTAGTCTCTCCAAAACATTTACAGAAAGTTGAGAAGTATGTAAAAAAGTACGGTCCTATTTCAGGCGTTATGGCATGGTTACCTGTTGTTGGTGATGCAATCCCTGCTGTATTAGGACTTTTCAAAGCTCCCCCGGTTATTACTACGTTCTGGATCGCACTCGGAAAATTCCTGCGTTTCCTTACAATATACTTAATCTACCTTGGGATAATATCTTTCTAACTAACCAATTAACAGTTTCATTGGTTACTTACACTTCTTGCAGTTGAGAATCTTTATGTATGGGTCATCAGTTGCTTGGAAGGTTGGACCCTCTCCTGTCTTACCCATCTTATCGCAAACCTCAACAGGGTCCTTTTCATACCATCCATACAGTGCTCTTCTATATTCCATTGTGGCAATCTTATCATCGTCCCAACTGACAAGATAAGCGTAAAATTTATAGAAGTCTTCGCCTGCTGGAATGTTCCGTTGCAACCCTCCTTCCAATAGGGAAATAGAGTATTGTGGGTCTCCTGACTGTAGCGCTAGCAAGGCTATCTTTCCATTCCAGTTCCAATCATATTGTTCTGGCTTAAATAACTGCTTAATATAGTTAAGTCGTTCTGTGAGTGCTGGGTCTCCAGGCTCATATTCCTCAACCAGTCTGTCAAGAATCATTATGTTAAAGTATAGGTCCATTCTGTCTAAGTCGTCTGACTTAATCGGCGAACTCCTCAGGGCTTTTATATTTTCTTGAATTTGTTCAATTTCTTCTTCAGTAGGTTCCTCAAATTTCAATTTGCACACAATAGTGTTATATTGATATATTTCGTTACGTGCTAAGAATCTTTCCCATTTCTTCAATTCCTGACAATGCTTTTCTTTAACAATTCCCGAATCAATATACTTATATTCCATCCATATTCTGTTTAGATGAAGTTGAGCAAAAGCAGGGTCGGTAGGTAGTTTCAAGTTAAGGACTACATCTGGCGAATAACGTCCATTAACCACTTGGGAAATAAGGTATCTCTGAATTCCCAGAGCCAAGCGAACATCCTTTTTCTGCAAGGCTTGGTCCATCTTCCTTTGGAAGTATCTCAATTCAGCACCACCCTTAATATCCACAGTTACATATAGAACTATACGAGCAAATCGTTGTTCCTGCAATAACGGTTCCAATTTCTTCAACAGAACCGGGTCCTTGGCTAATCTTTCCCTGACGTAAGCCTTTGTGGTATCTGCTAACCAACCATAATCAGGGTCTTTCTTAATTTGCTCCCTGAACAATTCCCATGAATCATCGTAAACAACTCTAACTTTTTTGGATAGTGCTTTGTATTTCTCAAGGATTGCCTGGGCTATTGTTTGTCCACGTTTAATCTGCAATTCGGCATTGATAGCTGAATCTCCCTCAATTGAAGAGTGTGCTTCAATAAATATTGAGTCTATAGTGAATTCAGGGACATCAAGAGTGTCCAATATAGGTGCGACATCTTCCAATTTGTATTCATACTTGCCTTTCTCAAACTTAATCTTGAACTCTATTACGTGTTTCTCCTTTGTGGGCTTAAATCTTTTGTCTCCTTCTCTATAGAATGTGTCTGGATATAAGATTAAATCCATAGGAACTTCAAAAGATACTTCTTCTTGGAAGCCTGGCACAATCCTCTTACAAAATGTCTTGTTCTGAACTATTATTAAGTTTAACTCATATTCACCAGCTAAGTCTAATTTTTTTAGGACTCTTCCGGGAACCTTTCCTATTTTAACATTTAGATTATTAATTCCTTCATTGGCAGATAGAATTTTCTTGCTATATCGTGGTCTAAATACGAAACCTCTGTATTGACGTGCACGGTCAAAAATGTTTGCTCCTTCACAAGGATATTGACTTTTGAGAACCAATTCAACTGCGAAGCCATCCTTCGGGGCATTAAGCAACGGTGTTAACTCAGTCAAATCATCATATTCAAGGTATACTCCGTTATCTCTGATAGAAAGTCCCTTTGACAATTTATAATACCCATCAAACTGGAACTTTTTAAGGTCTTTACAAGCACTTTTTTCATAAGGGACGATTCCTTTTCTGCCTTTAGTATATCTTATAGGCAGTTGTTTTCTTAATGATTTGTCGGCTCCCCTGTTATCTACATCCTTGTCAGCCACTAAGACATATATGTACCCTTTTCCTTTTTCATCGATTCCTACAGCAACGCCCATATAGACATAATCAGGGTCCTTTAAATTCTTAACATTCCTCTTTTTCTTTATAAACTTAGCATACAACTCCTTCTTTACATCATCAATTGTTAGGATTCGCTTACCTTTCTTAACAGATGCCCTGCCATTAAAGACTCGCCATTTAGCGCCTCCATAGCCTCCATATTCTTCAAGCATATCAGCAATTTTCTCTTTGTCTCTCACGGACCTCTTTGTTTCCATATGTATTTGAACCATCTCTCTAGCTACATTGTCTAACACATCCAGAGACAGCAACGTGTCAAGATTATTTTCCTTCCTAACTTCGTTGAAACCTTCAGTAACGATGGTTCTGATTTCAAAGTCGGACACTGGTTCTTGTGCCTTAACGGTCCAACCAGCCAACGAAACCACTAACCCTGCAATTATTGTTTTCCACCTCATAGCAATGCAAAGTTCGGAAATTTTGAGAAAATGAAAGCGGACCACTCACAGGTTGTCACAGAACTAAGTGCAAGACAACTGATTAACGATAAAACTAATGAAATTGAAGAGCATCTTAAGGGTCCAAGGAAAGTATACCTGGGCTTTGACCCGACCGCTCCATCGTTGCATGTAGGCAGCCTCGCTCCATTGATAATGCTTATTCACTTTGCAAGATATGGACACACTCCGGTAATTGTAATGGGCAGTGGCACCGCACTGATTGGCGACCCAAGTGGCAAGGACAAAGAACGACCTCTCCTGCCAAAAGAACAAATCCAAGAGAACGCAAAATATCTCAACGAACAAATTCATCATCTGTTGCGTATAGCTCCGTCAAATATGGAATTTTACGACAACTCAGAATGGCTTGAAAAGCTATCATTAATTGAATTTTTAAGGGATACGGGCAAATACATCACTGTCAACTACATGCTCGCTAAGGAAAGTGTCAAAAAACGCCTTGATAAAGGAATTTCCTATACCGAATTCACCTATATGCTTTTGCAAGGATATGACTTCTGGTTCTTGTTTAAAACCCATAATGTTAGTGTTCAAATTGGTGGGGCAGACCAATGGGGCAATATAACCACTGGTATTGAACTAATCAGGCGACGTGAAGGAAGAGAAGCACATGGAATCACTTGTCCGTTACTGCTCCGTGCCGACGGAACCAAATTCGGCAAGACAGAACAAGGAAACATCTGGCTAGACCCGAAAAAGACATCTCCTTTCAAGTTCTATCAATACTGGATTAATGTCTCCGACTCAGAAGTCCCAATGCTACTGAAACGACTCACTCTACTACCTCTGGATGAAATCAACAAAATACTGCAAGAACACGAATCGGCACCAGAAAAACGAATTGCTCAGAAAACTCTGGCTAAGGAACTGACCATTTGGGTCCACGGTCAGGAAGAATATGAAAGAGTAAGGCTTGCCTCAGAAATTATTTTTGGTAAGGAAAACTTGAAGAGACTACAAGAATTACCAGCACAAACCCTACAACAGATAATTCAGGAAATACCATCATTTAGAGTGCAAATTCCCGATGAAGGAATTGCTCTATTAGACCTGTTAACAGGACGACTTAGCCAATCCCGTTCCGAACTCAAACGACTCATTAAATCTGGAAGCATCAAAATCAACAAAAAAACAGTTGCAGACCCAAAAGAACTCATCACTAAGAACAACTTACTTTCTGGAAACCTAATAGTTATCCAGAAAGGTAAAAAGGACTATTACCTGTTTATACACAGTGAATAAAAGATTGGCTAGATATTTACCACTTGGATGACAACACTTAGGTATTTACGTTCTCTCTGCTAAGCATAACCTCCCTTAAAAATTTGCCTGTAATACTTCCTTCAACCGTTATTATATCCTCTGGCTTACCAGAGGCTATTACCTTGCCTCCTTCCCTTCCGGCACCCTCACCCATGTCAATAATCCAATCAGCATGCTTGATTACATCCAGATTATGTTCAATAACTATGACAGTGTTTCCCTTGTCAACCAGTTTATGCAGAACCGAAAGCAATGATTTAACATCTTCAGGATGCAGACCAGTTGTTGGCTCATCAAGGATATAAACATTTCCAGAAGAGCGTCTGCCCCCTAATTCCCTTGCCAGTTTGATTCGTTGGGCTTCACCCCCCGATAGTGTTGGCGATGGCTGCCCCAACTTAATGTATCCAAGCCCGACATCTTCCAAAAACTTTAATTTATTAGTGATTGGCGGAATGTCTTTGAAGAATTCAACAGCCTCGGACACCGTCATATCAAGCACCTCGGCGATACTCTTCCCTTTGAATTTGACTTCCAGAATGTCCTGTTTATACCTTTTGCCTTTACACACAGGGCATGGAACCTGCACGTCGGGAAGCAATCGCATCTCTATGGTTAGGTATCCCGAGCCAGAACACTTAGGACATTGCCCATCTCTTGTGTTGAAAGAGAAATGCGACTGTGTGAAGCCCCTCATCTTGGCTTTCTCGGTCAGAGCAAACAGTTTCCTGATTTCGTCAAACACTTTAATATATGTAGCGGGCACTGACCGTGGCGTCTTCCCGATGGGTTCTTGGTCAACGGCAAACACACTTCTTATATGTTCCACTCCTTCCAACTCATCATATGGCAATGGGAAGGTTATTGCTTTGTTGACAACCCTCTGCAATGCTTTATACAACGTGTCTATTATCAGCGAGGATTTTCCAGAGCCAGAGACTCCCGTTACCACAACAAGCGTGTTTAATGGAATTTTTATCGTAACGTTTTTCAAGTTGTTGCCTTTGGCTCCTTTTAGGATAAGCCAGTTCTTGGATGAAACATCTCTGCGATTGTCAGGCAACGGGACCTTTTCCTCACCGAGAATATACTTAGCCGTTGTTGTGCGACGTTCTAAAAACTCTTTCTTCCAACCAATGTTAACTATCTTGCCACCACACATTCCTCCGCCCTCTCCTAATTCTACCAAGAAGTCTGCCTCCCGCATAGTGTCCACATCGTGTTCCACTATCAAAACAGTGTTGTTTCGTTCCACCAAGCCTCGCAACGCTTTCAGAAGCCTGTTAATGTCTGATGGATGCATGCCAATGGTTGGCTCGTCAAGGATATATAGCACACCAGCAAGGGAAATTCCTAGTTGCGTAGCCAGTCTAACTCGTTGTGCTTCGCCTCCCGACAGCGTCCTTACTGGTCTGTTAAGCGTTAAGTAGCCAAGCCCGATATCATTAACCATCTTAATTCGGCGTCTTAACTCGTCTATTATGCCTCGTGCAATGGTCAGGTCCCGCTCATCCAAAAATTCTGGTATTTTTTCCACCCATTGTGCTAAGTCGCTTAGTTCCATATTACTAACCTCACCAATATGCTTGTCAGCCACTCTGAAAGCCAACGCTTCGGGACGCAGCCGGTAGCCGTGACAGGCAGGGCACACATCCTCTACCGAAATGGACTCAACCCATTGAATTGCCTTAGCACTTCCGTTGCGACCAAGCAACTCAATTAATCCACGTATTGAATTGCCATAGTCGTCTTCAAGATTTAGAATCTCTTCAATTTGCTTGACTCCTAAATCTCTCAAGGACGTCCGAAAAGATATTTTGCCTTCACGAATTTTTGCCAAAAACTTCTCATATAGCGAGTAATACTTTCGCAATCCGATTCGCTCAACAAACGTTTCTAACTTAGTGTTTTCAGAAGCCAAGAGTTCAACGGCTATGCGTTTCCTGACGCCCGTTCCCTGACATTCTGGGCACCAGCCATATTTAGTATTGAAGGAAAACAGGTTTGGTTCCGGGTCAGGCAGTGAAGTTCCAGTCTCCGGGTCATAGAAATCAGTGCTATATGCCCGTTCTCCTTTTGTTTCAGCTTCATAAACAATGAGTGAATTCTTACCCATTCTAAGGACTTGGGCAATGTCTTTCCTGAGCCTGTTAGCATTTCGTTCCTTAACAGTTATTCTGTCCACAACAACATCTATATCATGCCGTTTGTATCTCTCTAACTTGGGCAGTTTCAAAGCATCAAGTGGAATGTGTTCACCGTTTACCCACACGGCGGGATAGCCCTGTTTCCATAACTGGAAGAACAAATCTTTATA
>JAJRPU010000032.1 GCA_024280615.1 Bacteroidota bacterium
AGTTACCATGTTTTACACCTGTCGTTAAATATTTCCGGCACAAAAAAAACATTACCGGGGTTTCTTCCCTTCTACTGAACCACTTCTTTGTATGTGGTGCAACGTCGTTTATATAAGATACTGTTAAATCTCACGTTTAAGCACTGATTGTTATTGTGATCAATTAACATAATATGTTCTGCTGTTAATCTTTTTGTGAAAATATAACAAAATCTGCAATTAACAATCAGTGTTTAAATGTGAGGTTTAACAGTAAACATATAATACTAGTGAGTGTAAAAAACAAAAATTACATATAGTAAATAAAAAGAAATATGCAAATAGTATATATACACATATATACACATATAATTAATTAGAATATTTGTAATTGTATTTATCTACAAATTTACTTGTAAACAAAACAAGTTTGCACAACTTACTTTCAAGAAAATCAGACCAATTAATGTGTACAATATGAAGGGGTAAGGTAATACCAACCAGACAGACCCCCTAAACCCTAAACCTAAACCTTAAACCAACCCTAAACCCTAAAACCTAAAACACTCTTCCATAAAATATCTCCAATAGTAAACTTCTGCCCTCCAAACCCATTCCAGCCCTATAGAAAATGTAAATCGCATGTAATACACCAGGAATCCACAAGCATAGACACATAAGCAAATTGTACTTTGTGTAAGCCCATCCACCCTGAATATGTACAATAATAGGAGGGAAAATGCAACAAAATAGGATAATAACAAAAGTAGGTCCAATGGGAAAGTAGCCATAGGTCCCTTTTGTTCTTTGTCTTTCCCAACAAGGACAACTCCTTTGCCAGCAAGAGTCTGGGTTTACCCAGCAACTGTTATTATGATCTAAAAAAAAAAACAAACTTAAAAATGAATTTTTGTTGTTATTTATTTATATCTTTTTACCTACCTATTGAATAATAATTCATAAACTTTAATTTTTAAGGCCTATCATCAGAATCGGTAACAACGAGGATTTGTTAAACTTCCACATCCTGAAATAACCACCACCCCAGTTTTGCCCATTTGTGTTTATGGCTTTATTATTGTAGTGAGTGTTGCCAGTGTGCATGCATGGTGCATGGTACATGGGTCTGTTTCATGGTCAAGCAAGATGGCCGTTGGCCGTCCTTCCTTTCACCCTCACTCTAAGACACAAAACTTTCAATTATGTTGTAATGTTGTATACTTGCACTAATTTGTATGTTTTATTGTCCTATGTAATTATATGACCAGTTTATAATGGCCTACCGCAGCGGTAACAAACTTAAATCCGCTCGCCGTACGATTTTGGCTACATGTATCATCTTTATAGATCAGATGGCCCCATGGCTGTAGCATCTCTAATATCCAAGTACTTACTGAAAACTAAGAGAAAATCGGCACGAGTTACCGCTGCGTACTTTCTCTTGAAAGAAAGCAAGCAATTGAACTGGAATCAACATGGGTAAAAACTCAAGTGTTTATGGTGGTTTTAAGGAAGCTTCGCTTAATCCTGGCTGGCAAGAGTACACTTTATTATTTATTATTTTGTGTTAAATTTAATGTACTGTACTATTGATCAACCACTTGACGACAACAACCTAGTTGATATGGAAGTAGAAGTAGATGTTGTATCATCTGACAAGGCAAAAAACATCAAAGTTATATTTGTGGGTGAAAAAGGTGTTGGAAAGGTTTGTAGACCTTGTTTTAAATAATTATTGTAAAAATATAACCAATCTTTCTTTTTTTTTTATTTATTATATATAGTATAGTCTTCTTTGATTAAAATGCTCGCAACAGGTAACTTTCCAGAGGATAATTTACTACTCAACACCGACACCGTTGAAAATTTAACAAAAGAAACTGTAATAGATGGGAACAAGTACCATTTATCTTTGTGTGAATATTACACTTATAAGGTTTGTCCTGGAACAGACGTTGCATTGATTTGTTTCGACATTACACAATCAAGCACACTCCTACGTGGTGCAACTGTATGGAAACAAAGAATGAGGTATTATCTTCCTGGGGTACCATTGATTCTTCTTGGATTAAAGGCAGATGCTAGAGAAGACACAGTAACAAGTTATGACACGCGTTCGGGCAAATCAATACCGTATGTAACTACTTTCAGAGCATTACCCAGGGATGCACCTGTTCCACCATCTTTAGCTTTAGCAATGGCCAAAAAAATTGGTGCTTTGACTTACATTGAGTGTTCGTCCAAGACCCAAACAAATTTAACCACCAATGTAATTGCTGAGATCGTTCGTGCATCAAATATAAGTGAATGGAAACGAACATTATGGACATGTACTGACAAAGTTAAAGTAATATTAGGGAACACATCTCCGTGGGTTATAAAATAATATGAGATTAGAGGTAGAGGTCAGATGGAGTCTTTATAAAGTTTTTTTTTTTTTTTTTAACAATAAAGTGCTATTTATTCATTTGTATTTTCAATTACTTACTACATCTATTAATCTTCTAATTCCTTTTTCTGTCTGCTATATCTGGCTCAATATTATTTGCAATATGCTTATATTCAAATATTTACTATATTCATATTATCTATAATTTCCAAGAAAACATATTTATCCAAGAATTCAAACAAAAGGGTTCATACCAGGACCCCTAACCCTAAGTTTTATTTATAGCAGGATCTTAAGCTCGTTCCAATCGGAAACTACAGAAATAGAGGGTTTGCACTTTGTAAGAGGCCCGTCTAGGAGAAGTTCCGTAACAACTTCGGTAACCATCTTGTTTGTACTGCACACAAAAATTTCTGTGTTGGTGTCAGAATTGGTTGCAACAGAAAACAACTCCCATAGCAAAAGAGCATTTGAACCATGCTTGGTCCCTAAGAATGGTCTTCTAGTTTCTTCTGTTTCTGTTGTGTTTGCCGAACGGTTTGCAAAGGTAATCATTTTTACATCTTTGTGCAACCATGATACCCAGATATTATATTTTTGAGTATTTAAATCCATTAAAACTACCTTCTGTACTTCTTTTACTTCTTTGTCAGATGAAGATAAACACAATTGACTGGTTGCAAAGCAGTCGCTATATTGTCTCCAAACAACTGCACTGGTTGGTGTGTCTGGCAAAATCCGAGCACACCAAATTCGATTTCCAGCATAAAGAGCCTGGGTGACATGTCTTTTATGCTTGCGCACTGAAATCTTCAATGCATTACACAATTCCTTTGCGGTTGCCCCGTCACAAAATTCAGTAGCAAGAAGTTTTTGAATTTTTGGAGCAAGTTCTCCAGCAATCACAGCATTTATATCTCCACCATCTAAACAGGTAACATCTTTTATATGTATATGATGCGCCATGCTGAAGTAGGTTCTGTACTTTTCACGAGCTAGAAAACGAAAAGGAGGACCCTTATTTTTTGGCAAATTTAGGGTGCAGGCACTCCTTTTAATATTATTTGCAATATGCTTATATTCAAATATATACTATATTCATATTTTCTATAATTTCCAAGAAAACATATTTATCCAAGAATTCAAACAAAAGGGTTCATACCAGGACCCCTAACCCTAACCCTAAGTAGCTTTTGTAGCATAAAATACCTAAACCCTAATGTCCATATTCGATAAATATGCGGGTTTCATCTGCGTTTACATTGGCGCAAGATGGCAAGCCAAGGGAATTGACAAATGGCTCGACTTTGTCGCACCACAACTCCATTTCTTTGATTAAAATATCTGGTCTCCATAATTTACTGAGTCACTTGTTCTTTTTAGGTAGAATTTCACCGTCATGTCGGTCCTTGAAGTCTTTAAACCAGCAATGGGTTGCTAAAATCGGAACACCTTAGATATAGCTTTCAAGATGGTCCGCGGGGGCAGAGGCAATCAAGCCAAATCAAAAGCCTGAATGAAGATAACAACAAAGTCTTGTTCACTTTCGGTGAGCATGCTGTGACTGTGTCTTTTTGAATAAGGCTCGTTGTGGTGGCGGTAAAAAGCTCCCCTTAATGCCTTCGATGAGAATCCATTTGAAAGAGCGATTTCTTCACAAGCTTCGGTTATTCCGGACCCAGAGTTTACCATGGCAACAACCTCTCCTACGAACATCCTAGGAGTAGGTTTTGGTTTGGCTTTGGGCCTTCCCCTGCGGGAATAACACATCACTACGCGACGCGCTGAATTCTTTTAAGGGTATACCAGGTCAAAAAAAAATGTCCGAAACTTTAACTCCGCCGAGGGAGAC
>JAJRPU010000033.1 GCA_024280615.1 Bacteroidota bacterium
GATGGGATGGTCCTTCCACATCTCAATACCTGCAAGCCATCTGTAAATGCGCTCTGCTACAGAAACATCTCTGAAGGCAACTGTCGCTTCCAAATGGGAAGCCAGGTCTTCATGGGAGCGGACATATCTTGGGTCGGGAGCGAAGACCATATAATAGTTTTTATAGGTCATGAAATGGATAACGAGACCAGTGATTAGCAGTCCTGAGATTAGAGCGGGAATAAACAATCGTAATCTAATAATGGGAATCAATGCTAAAGCGAGTAGTGAGGCTACCCATGCCGCCCTGGTACACGAAACCACAAGGGAAATGAGCCATAGAATCAAAATGCCAGTCAGCAATCTTTTTAAAGTTTTGTTGTGTTCGTTTTTCAGCATAAGAATCAAATAAGGGAATAGCAAAGTCAGACCCACTGCAAAGTCCACATGGTTACGAGCCCACGGCTTCAACGCCTGATTAACTTTCCTTAAAGCAAATCCGAATTCCACGTATCTAAATAAAAACCACAGGACAACGAAGGTCATACCACCAATCATGGCATATAAAATTAAACGCCGTGTTCTGGCATCTTCAACCACTGGAACAGCAAAAACCACGATAGCAGGAATGACATACCACAGTTTGGCAATGAAGAATTTAATACTTACTATCGGCATTTCAGATAAAAGAGCAGTAAAGAAAATCCAAATTATATGTAGGAATAACACGAGAGAAAGAGGGGAGTTGGCTACCGGCATTGGGTCCCACGGTTGACGCTTCGCTATAATAAGCAGCGATATTGGCAGAAGGATTAGAAGTAGTGGTTCAACGGGAAGCCCTAAACCAAATGAACCAAGCCAGTATTCCTGACTAAGTTGAAGGAGGAACGCAGCAGGAATAATTAGAATGCGGACATCGTATAAGGAAATCAAGAGGAAGATTAACCCTATGGGAACGAAGGTTAATAGTGGAATCTCAAGCCACAAAGCAAGGAACAGGAAAATAGCGACAATTAAAGGAATCCATAAGTGAATCCAGGTTGTGGAGAGCCTAAATCTATGCACTGAACCACTCTTTGGCAATTATTATCATACTGACCAGGGCAATAGAGATAATGAAGGAAAGAGCCACTGTTTTAAGCAAGATGGACTCTGGTTTCTCTGGGATGTATGGCTCAGCAAGAACATATATAGCAGGGAAATCGCTATTAACAAATGCGGACAATTCGGTTGTCTTATAGTAGAGTTCTTTGGCAAGGAGTGTGTCGCCTTTCGCTTGGGCTTCCTTCATTTGTTGCTTAAGGGAGTTTAGCCAGCGTTGCCATCCTGCTCGTAGTGTATTGGCAAAAATCTTGTCTGTGTGTTTGACAATTGACCTTACTATTCTGGTAGCCATGTGAGGGTCTTGGTCTCTGGCACCCACATACACACCGCCTTCTCGTTCCTGATGTATATCAATTCTTTTCTTAAGTTTTTTAATGGCTTTATCCAAAGCACCCGGTTCTGTTGTATCTATTTCATAATGTTTGATAAGGTCTAATTCCTGCACGACATTTGCCAGTACGGCACCAGAAGAGGCGATATATTTAATTCTAGCTTGGTCCTCTGCCTTACCAATGGGACGAGGCAATGCGTTGACGTCGTGGGCATCAGGTAACACATAGGCATATCCAAAATAGCGGACGTCACCAGCATAAATAACAGTAGAAGATTCATACACTGGCGGAACAATAAATGTTATAAGTATTCCAAGAGCCACACTAAGGATGCCTGTTATAAAAAGGATTTTCCAGTATTTGAAGAGAGTTAATAAGAGCCATGCGAGGGAGTATTTGTTTTGCATAAAGGAGATTTTTAGGTTCTAAAACGAATGATTGGTCGTAAATCTTTTAGGGTAACAGAACGTGTCAGAAATAACGTCAGTAGAGCGAAGAGAACGAATGTTATCAGGTTGAATATCCAGCCAAAGGGCAAGAGATTTACTAATAAGGAAGCAGAAACAATCAGGACGAGCCATGTGATAACTCGCAGTTCGTCAACTATGTCAATGTGTTTATATATGCCGTCAATTATAATTGCTTTGAATCCGCACAGGGATGCAAAAATTGTTTGGGCAACAACAGTTGATATGGCAGCACCTGATGCACCAAATCGTGGAATTAATATCCAATTTAAAATTATGTTAATCATAAATGTTCCAAGAGCAAAGAAATTCAAGAATTTTGTTTGCCCTGTGGCTGTTAGGTAAGTGCTATACACATATCCCATCGCACCTGAAATCCCAGCGAAAGATAGGATTTGAGCAATGGGTACCATATTTTGACCGTCAACATATATAGCGGGCATTAAGTGGTTTGCAAATACTAACAGAGTTACATTCCCTGCTATGACGGGAAGGGCAAGGAATCGGACACCCCATCTCATCAATTTCGTAATTTCGCGAAGGTCGTTTTGATAACGGGCAAATCCGGCAATAAGCATTACAGCACCAGTGTGGACATACATCCACATTGCATCAATAAAGCGATAGGCACCGGCATACCAACCCGTTTCAAGGGGTCCGTTTGGATGGAGGCGTTCCAGCATCACTGCGTCAATGCGTGTGTATAATGTCATTATGAATCCAAGTAGTGCATAAGGTAAAGATGTTTTGAGCACAGTGTAAAGGGAAGTTTTGGAGTCAGTGGGCAGTCTGCGTATTAAATATATGATGATTGCAAAAGATGCCAATGTGAACCCAATCACTTGAATTGCGATAAAGGAAATTATAGAGATACCATTGAGTAGGATTAAAAAGATTGTCAAAATAATCATTATTAGGCGGGGTATGGGGGAGATTAGTCCCGAATGGGAATATTTTTGCAAGCCTTCCAGAGCGCTTTTAGCAAGCAGGAAAAACAGGGAGGAAACATGAATTAAGGCAGTTAATAGGGCAAGCCCAATCTGTTCCTGCGAATATCCTAACGACCATGCTAAAAGCCCTACCACAAAAAGGTAGATTAGTCCAGTTAAGAGACGCAGTTGTAACGTTGCTAAAAACCAGCTTTTCCCAGACATTCCTGAAGCAATGTTCCTGCTAATAACTGTATTAGTGCCCAGTTCTGCAATTACTCTTAATAGAAAAGTTAAATTGAGTAAGGCAAAGAACAGACCATATGTTTCGGACGAAACAATATTTTGGACAATGGGCTCTATGACTAATGTCCATATTGGCTTTATTAAAAAGCTTATGAACAAAGCAATAGCGAATCCCTTGGTTAAACTATGAAGAGTTCCATTGTTAATTCTTTTATGTGCCATATCTTTGACCAAATTATATAAATAATGAAAAGGATGAAGCGAATGAGGTTGAATTCGGGAGCATTGGCACTAATGTTATTACTGACTATTCATGCATACGCTAATAACTTACTTGATTCTGTGAATGCATTATGGCAAAAGGGAGATTTAATTTCTGCAAGAGAGGTATTGTTAAAAGCAAAGCAGGAAACAACCAATAGACAGGACATAGAGCAATTGAATATAGCACTTATTGTTAATGACCTTTTATTATTTGGGGACGTTACGGTTTATGAGTACTGGAAAGAGTTGATGGCAATCAAAAAATATCCCGAAAATGCACCATTATTCTTTTATTTAGTCGGGGATATATTTACGAATGAGAACCCACCACTATATACAAAGGAAAGGAGGGATGACCTGAGGAAGACCATTCTCGCCCTGCACCAAAAATATAAAAGTGGATATAGCATTCCAGCATTTCTGGAAAGTGCTTATATGA
>JAJRPU010000034.1 GCA_024280615.1 Bacteroidota bacterium
ATGTCTTTTAGGTCTTTCATAATCTCAAAGGGAGATAGGCTCTTTAATTTAGCAATAACTCTTTTTAGGCTGTACACATATTCTGGAAGCATGAGTTTGACAGACATCTCTCCTTTTTCCTTGACTATCTTAATCGGCAAAACCATCATTTCCTCTAACTTGTGACTCCCTGCTTTTGTTCCTGTGCATTCGTGGAACTTGCTGGTTTACAGTAAGTCCCACTTTTTCATTTCTTCTTCTTTGCGTTTGTCCACGATGTGTGTGTAGATCATTGTTACAGTGATTCTTCTATGTCCCAGCAGCCTTTGAACTACTTCCACTGGAATGCCGAGTTCAAGGGATACTGTTGCGAAGGTGTGCCGAAGAGCGTGCATCGTTAGGTCTTTTTTTATCCCTGCTCCTTTCACTATTCGTTTGAGAATTTTGTTTGCAGCTTGGTTTGTTGTTGGAATGTGAGGAAACACCTTGCTTTTGGGATGAGCTGGTTCTGGCAAAATCATTTGAGCCTTTTGGGTTAGGGGAATAGAAACCAAGTGCCCTGTTTTGTGTTGCTTTAGAACAACCTTGTTGCCCTGAATGTTTTCCCATTTGAGGCGAGAGAGGTCAACCCAACGCAAGCCAGTGTAGAGTGCAAAAAGTATCCAATCACCATGCTTGGGCTTGTTGTCTATGATGTGTTTTTCTAACTGTTTTACTTCTTCAATTGTTAGGAACTGTCTGTCTCCAACCTCCCACGATATGTTGAATTTAATTGGTGTGTTAACAAGACCTTGCCTTTTGGCTTCAAAGTAAACAATTCTTAAGAATTTGAGGCGTTCGCCAAGCGTGTTCTTCTTGTAGTTATATTTTGCTTTTAGGTATTCACGATAATTGTCAACGAATCTCTGGTTTATTTCCGACACAAGAATGTCTCCTTGAACTGTTAAGAACTCATATAATCTCCGATAATCTGTTCTGTATGAACGTATTACGTCATATGATACTAATTGTTCTTTCTTATCTAATACTTGTTTGGCAAATTCAGACAAAAGAGGGATGCTTCGCTCTCCATATAGTGCCTCTTTGACCAATTGAGGCGTAATAACATCACTTTTAGCAAGGCGTAATGATACACGCTTTAGGACTTCGTTTACAACCTCGTCCTTTGCCTCCTGCCTAAAGTGGTCCCACTTACCTTCCTCTATCCAAAACCCCGTTGAAAGCTTATGTGTTTTGTTTGCCGTTTTAAACTCAATGTAAATCGGGCATTTCCCGTTTCGCTCTCTGTTCCGTCTTAAAAAGAATTTCCACTTCATGGCCCGGCGATTTAGCCGAGCCATGCCCAATGCTCGTGAGGCAGCTCCTTGGCTCTAATTTGGTCCTAAATTTTGCCTTTGGCTCCAACTTGGCTCCAAGTTTTCTAAATTTCTTCTATTCACTTAACTGTCTGTAAACCAGTGTCTTCTTAGTTTGGGGCAGGGTCTTGTTTTCTCTAAATTCTACGAATTTGCAGCCCCACCGGGAATCGAACCCGGACCCCCGGCCTGAAAAGCCGGTGTTCTAGCCGTTAAACTATGGGGCCGTTAGGGGCTTGTTACCCGCTATTCGCTATCGTATAACGAAGGGAGGGTTCCTAAAAGTTCCCGAAAATGTAATTTTAGGTCAAAGAAGCTTTTGCAGAATGGATACATTATTTGACAGAGGTTGGATAGGTTTGGTTACGGTATTGTCGTATGTAGTAGGGTTTGTTTTGCTGTACTTGGCTTTACCGTTGGTGTTAAGGAGGCTGTCGTTAAGGGATGAATGGAAGCGTGAGTTTAAACGGTTCATGGCGTTGCTTTCTTTAGCTGTTATTTATCAAGCAATAGATGTTATTTACCCGATTCACAATTTTACAAATAAACTAGGTGATTTTTACATAATGAGGGTTGAGGAGATTGAGATTTCTTTTCTTTCGACCATCAAAGCACTTTATGTTCTTCTTACGATGTGGTATTTTATTAGGTTTGTCAGGGAGCTTATTTATTCGTGGATATGTCGGTGGGGCTCGGAGGTGGAGGCTGGTTCTTGGCGTTCCCTTATTAGTAACTTTGGGATTCTCATTGTTGTTATGGTTTTTCTCTTGCAACTCGGTATCACTTGGAAGGTTCTCTTACCGTTTGCTGGAGCACTTGGAATAGGTTTAGGCTTTGGATTGCAGACTATATTTAACAACTACATTAGTGGCTTCATACTAATAATTAGCAGGAATTTGAAGGTGGGGGATGTGATAGAGATTGAAGGCAATGCAGGAAAGGCAGTGGGTAATGAAACGAATATCATTTATGGTAAGGTAGTGGATGTTAATGTATTGACCACAAGGATTCACTCTGTTGATGGATTGGAAATAGCAATTCCCAATTCTCACTTTGTTTAAGGAAAAATAATTAACTATACCTTGAGCGATGAACTTGTTAGGTTGCATGTGCCTTTTGGAGTGGCTTATTCTTCTGACCCAGAGAAAGTCAGGAAAGTGCTATTAGATGTTGCAAAGCGGCATCCTGCTATTGAGAAGCAACCGCCCCCAGAGGTTATCTTCTACGAAATGGCTGACAGTGCCCTTGTCTTCCATTTATTGGTTTGGGTCAATGTTAGAAAGCTGTGGAGGACAGTTGCTCTAAGAAGTGACATGTATTTCAAGGCATGGGAAGAGTTAAAGAAAGCTGGAATAGAGATTCCGTTCCCGCAAAGGGATGTGTGGTTCAAAAATAAGCTCGTTATAGAACATATAGAAGGAAATAAAACCAAAGAGATGTCTAAACCAAGGAAGGCATGAGGGCAGTTTGTGTATTAGGAATATTAATTGGCATAGTAGGGTCGGGATATGTACTTTTTCAGAATAGCCAAGGAGCTTGGAGGGAGAAAGCGGAACGAATGGTAAAAACACAATTGGTTCCCAGGGGTATAACGGATTCTGTTGTTTTACAAGCAATGCTCAACACGCCCAGACATCTATTTGTTCCCCCGAAGGTCAGGCATTTGGCTTATGGGGACCATCCCTTGCCAATAGGTTATGGACAAACAATTTCACAACCCTACATTGTTGCCCTGATGACTCAGTTGTTGGAGTTAAAAGGAAACGAAAAAGTTCTTGAGATAGGCACTGGGAGCGGCTATCAGGCCGCCATACTCGCTCAAATAGTTGACTCTGTCTATACAATAGAGATTGTGAAGCCGTTGTGTGAACAGGCTCGCAAAAGACTGGACTCAATGGGCTATAAAAACGTTGTAGTGGTGTGTGGTGATGGATATAAAGGTTTGCCACAATATGCCCCGTTTGATAGGATAATTGTTACTGCTGCACCGCCGGAGGTCCCTAAGGCACTGTTGGAACAATTAAAACCCGGTGGAATAATGGTTCTTCCTGTTGGAACAACTTTCCAAAAACTGATAAGAATTCACAAAAAAGATGATTCCACTTATGTGTCTGAAGACATCATTCCTGTTCGGTTTGTCCCAATGATAAAGCAAGAAGAATAAATCTCTTAAGAAATGCATGATATAGACAAAACGAAAAGCTTAATAGAAGAAATATTTTCAAAGGGCAGGAAAGGTCTCACTTTGCTCATTGACCCTGATAAACCGCTGAGTTCAACAGAAATAGAGCAGTGGAATGACTTGGTTGATTTGTGGCTTGTGGGGGGAAGCCTTATCGTAAACGGAGATGTGGCGGAAACAGTCAGTGTTATTAAAGCCCATAGTAATAAGCCAGTAGTATTGTTCCCGGGTCCGGGAATGCCCATAGTAAGAGCAGATGCCATCCTTTTCATGTCTTTGATTTCCGGAAGGAATCCAGAACTACTAATTGGTCAACAGGTGATCAATGCCCCTATGGTTAGGAAGTTAGGGCTTGAAGTTCTGCCCACTGCATATATGATTGTTGGAAATAGTAAGACTTCTGCTCACTATATGAGTTTTACCTTGCCCATTCCGGAAAAAAAAGAATTGGTGGAAGCAACCGCCTTAGCAGGGCTATATCTAGGATTTCAATTTTTCTATCTTGACGGAGGTTCAGGAGGCAATCCTATTTCCTCGGGTATTATAAAAGCGGTTGCCCGAACAACTCAACGTCCTGTGTTTGTAGGAGGAGGCATAACAACAGTAGAACAGTGTGTTAAGGCATGGAATTCTGGAGCAACTTTTGTTGTTATAGGAACGGCTGTTGAAAATGGAACCATAAAACCTGATGATATATGGGAGGCAGTGCAACAACAGAAACGATAGTGCTTGGGGGAGGCTGTTTCTGGTGCATGGAAGCGGTTTTCAAACGAGTCAAGGGAGTGGAACAAGTTGTTCCCGGATATGCCGGCGGACATAAACCAAACCCAACCTATGAAGAAGTGTGCACGGGAACAACAGGGCACGCAGAGGTCGTAAAAATTGATTTTAATCCGCAAGTTATTAGCCTTGAACGAATCTTGGATATTTTCTTCAAAGCACATGACCCGACAACGCCCAATAGACAAGGTAACGATATTGGAACACAATACAGGTCCATTGTTCTCTATACTTCAGAAAACCAAATTCCTGTTATTAAACAGGCAATTTCAAAGGCACAACAAATCTGGCAAAAACCTATTGTTACTGAAGTCATGCCTCTGGATACATTCTGGGAGGCAGAAGAGTATCATCATAATTATTTTGAGAAGAATCCAGAAAAGCCGTATTGTCAGGTGGTTATTAAACCAAAACTTGAGAAGTTAATTAACTCTGGAATATTAAATTTGCAATAAATTACATTGCGATATGAGTGATGAACTTACTTACCAGGACCAAACGGAGAAAGACAAACCAGAAAGCAGAAAAATACCCATTCAGTTCATTGGCTCTCCTAGGGAATACTGGAAGATTTATATGATTAACCTTGCTCTTACGATTCTAACTCTTGGACTTTACAGACCATGGGCAAAAGTTAGACAATATAAATATCTTTACAATCATCTACTAGTTGATGGTATTCCGATGGATTTTACTGCCAAACCAATTAGGTTGTTATTTGGACAACTAATTGTTATGTTATTCTTCGGACTTTATGCTTATTCTCAAATCACTATCAATGTAACTCTATCAGTTATATTAATTCTAACGTTTATTCTTATGCTACCTATCTTAATGTGGTTGTCTTATCGCTTTTTCTTTAGGTATACACAGTGGTCTGGGGTTTCTATGTCATTCACTGCATCAAAATCTGAATTTTACTTAGAAACGATAATCAACAGCCTAGTTTCAATATTCTTTATAACAGTTCCTCTTGCCCAGAGAAGATGGTTTAAGTTCATTGCTAGAAATGCTTTCTGGGGGAATAAGCAACTATCTGTAAATCCATCTCTTGAAAAACTTTATACTGGATTGGGTCTTTATATAGGAACTATTGCAGGAGGAATCTTTATTTTCTTTACTATTCTTGTGGTGGTTATGGGAGTAGCTACAGTTTCTATGCCGGAAGAAAACCTATCTAATATGAGTGCAGGTTTCGTTATTGGATTTACGATATTAGGTTTGTTAATTTATCTATCAATTTTATTTGGAGGAATGGCGTTTTTAAAGGGTTATACAGTACATGCAATATACCATGGCTTAAAAATAGGTTCAGCGAAGCTAAAATTAAATATCAAGCCACTCAGATTGTCATGGGAATATCTAAAGCTTTATGTTCTCACGATTTTCTCTTTTGGATTTGCATATCCGTATTTATTTGCCAAGTTGCTTGCTACAATTGCCAATAATGCTCACCTTGAGTTGCCAGAAGGGGAATCGTTACTTACACGAGACATGGCTACGGAAGAAGTTTCCGCTATCGGTGTTGAAGCACTTGATGATGCGGGCTTTGACATTGATTTTGACATAGGCTTATGAAATTTAAGGCACAATTAATCAGGACTGGCACTTCGGAACGGACAGAGGTATTCGTCTCAATAGAACGAAAAGTTCTTCGTTTAAGCAATGGTGATTCCTACCCAATTGGCGAGGTTTCAGTGGGGGAACGTTCAGGCGTTAATTCGCCATTCTTCATATTCCTGCCTTCGGGACAACAACTAATTATAACTGAGAACGTAAGGGAGTTCGCAGATGAGTTTTACAAACATTTACCATTTTACAGAAAAAATTGGCTACACAGATTTGAGACCTGGGGAAAAAGTCTACTTGTGTCTGTTTTAGTCCTAATAGCCGCTATAACATTCTGGCTAACAAAAGGCAGTGATATGGCTGCTGAATGGCTCGCAAACAGAATATCTTATGACCTTGAGTATGAACTGGGTAAACATATACTTTCAGGACTTAGCACACTGGGTTGGACAGTAAGAAAGCCTTCAACTAGCGATGAAAAGAGGGTTGAAGAGCTGTTTTACTTCCTCTCTGAACAAGCAGAAGTGAAATATGCACATTTTTATGTTCTTGATAAACCCAAGATAGTTAATGCATTTGCTATACCGGGTGGATTCGTTGTTTTCACTTCAGAAATGATTGATGATTACATATCTGAGGAAGATGGCTTGGAAGCCCTTGGCGGCGTGGCAGCACACGAACTGGGACACATTAAACACAGACACTCTCTAAGAATTTTAATCAAATCGGCTCTAGTCGCTTCAATTTTTACAATACTTACAGGAGACGTATCAATAGTCTCCCTGGGCATGGCACAACAACTTCTTTCATTGGCATATACCAGAAAACAAGAAGAAGAGGCAGATGCATATGCAATTACATTGCTTATGAAAAGCTATCTTGACCCTGAGCCATTTATAGAGCTAATGCAGAATTTAAAAGAAAAATATGACACAGATGAAGTGCCAGAATTCCTTCAGTCCCATCCACATATGTCCAAAAGAATTAAAAAAATGAGACAATTGATGGAACAGTTAAAGAAACAAGATTTTCAAGAATAAGCTTCTGAAACACAGCATTATTAAAATAATTCCGACAAGGGAACTAATTAATTCTGTTAAACATTTTTATGACAAATGTCATAGTCATGCTTAGGATTAAACAATTCTATGACCGTCCGTTAGCACACTTCGGTTACGCCTTCGTTAGTAACGGAGAGGCAGCAGTTGTTGACCCTGGCAGGGACATTAAACCATATATTGATTGGATTGAGCAACAGGGAGCTAAACTAGTAGCCGTCTTTGAAACTCATCCACATGCAGACTTCGCTTCCTCTCATAAAGAATTAATTGACAGATATGGAGCCATTGTTTATGTGAATCCAAAAGTAGGAGTCAAATATCCTCATCAACCGATGGACGATGGCGACGAGGTAAAAATTGGAAA
>JAJRPU010000035.1 GCA_024280615.1 Bacteroidota bacterium
ATAAAACACATTGCTTTCAGGAAAAACTCTCACTATTTCGCCATCAAACGTGAACTTCTTAGACCATACAATTTGTCCGGATAGGTCAATCTTCATAAGAAGTTGTTGCTTCGTTGGTGTTGACCCACTTATAAACAACGAATTATCTGATGGGGAATAATAAATATCCAAGCCCTTACCATTTAAATAAGGCATGGAAGTGGACACGTATTGCCTGTGCCATAAAAGATTTCCCAAGGTATCCATAGCAAGGGCTACAATCCCATAGGAACCATAAATGTCCTGCCCATTTCTATAACCAGTAATATACAAATTGCCATCGGAAGCGATAGTAATGCCTTCCAGTTGAAACATCAAAGCATTATCACTGACCAGAACCTTTTTCCATACCACATTACCTGCAGTGTCAACACACATTATAAGAGATTCATTAAGACCCATAATATAAGCTACGAAGTAAATCTTACCATTTAATTCAACAAAATCTTTTATTACTGGAATATATGGATGATATAGGAAATAATATCCTACTGCTCTTCTCAAGGAACGGCTGCTAGGGTCAAACCATAATAGAGATGCATAATAGAGAACATCACCGTTTCCAACGCCACCGAACAGAACATTCCCATTACTCAAAACCTTAGCAATGTTAAAATACTCTTCACCGCTGAATATATTATATGTTTTGAAAAATGTTGTATCTCCATTTTGATTAAATATAAATAGCGATGTGATGGCTGAACCAAGGGTTCCAGTTCCCATAGCTGCTAAGAAATCCCCACTGGGAAGGGCTGTAACGGTTGTAAAATAGTTATCTTCAATTGAGCCAAGTGGGAGCATCTTGAACCTCCGTTGCCAGAGGACCTGTCCAGAGGTGTCAAACGCAGCCATGTGTGCCCACCTGCCTAAGGAATCAAATTCATTACTGTATCCAACGCCAACAATTATGTTTCTATTAAAAGAACCATCATTAAAGACGGAACCATCAGTGGCACTGAGTCCTGAACACCACTGTCCCAAAACCTTGGGTGCCCCAAAGATTAGACCGAGTGAACTAATTGTCAGTATGATTATTCTTTTCATCGTTGAGTGATTTACTGTTGATGTGATTAACTAAGGCACTTATGATGTCTTCCAATGGAGTTACGTCTATTGTATTTTCTGTATTAGTTGAATGTATCGTAACAGGCATTGTTTTCTTATTGCTTTTTTGAAGTATAATATTCAAAAGCCTAGTGTGTTTTTCAACATTTGTTAAGTAGAAAGGGAATTGTTTGTACAATTTTGATATTCGTTCAATAATATCATTCCAGTCTGAAGGAAAAATTATTCTGGGTGCTTTAAGGGCAGTGTATCGTAGAACTTTACCAAGTGTAGGGAAAAAATTTGGATGTCTCCTATTCCAATGATATACGCGTTCGGCAGTGGAAAGAAGTAATTCATAATCGTTTTTCAGCAATGCAATCACGAACCTCAATATTTCAGTTAAGTAGTAGTACACAGGTCTTTGTGGAATGATTTGCTCTAGCTTAATAATTGTTTTCAATGCAGATGCCCAATTTTTTTCTTTTGTCATACACCAGAAATGTGCAATAGAGAAGTCAATTCTCTCAATAGGGCGAAAAGCTATTTCAGGGTCTGTGGAAAACCACCCTGCTGAATTAAGCAAATGGTAAGCGTCATCAACGTAGCCGTGTGTAGCCAGCCAAGCGGATGCCCGTGCTGTTAAAGGAACTTCTCCTGTAGAAATAACTTCATCGTTCTCTTTAATTAATGTTATTAGTTTAAACAGTTGATTTCTGAGTTTTCCAATGTCCTCATCTCCCCAGCCAGTTGCTCTGTTAACCACTTGAAGGGAAACAATGGCTAAGAAAATAGTAACATCAAACCATTCTTTACGGTATCCTACAGCTGAAGACTCTGTTAGCTTCTTAATAAAGTCAATTAATAGGGGAATTACCGACAGAAATTTGCTTACTATAGCCTGAGAATTCTGTATCATTCCAAGTTCTTCATAAATGAGAGCCATCATTCCATAGAGCGATATGATACTTTTGTGAAAAGGAACCTGTTTAAATTGTTTAATATCGTAGTGTATACTTTCCAGTTTTCTAAGAACCTCTTCTGTATAAGGGTTTTTCTCTCCTATGAAAGGGTCATGTTCAATAGAGAATCTGACTGTTTCAAGACGTTTGCTATCAAGGTAAACGAGTCTCAAAGCATCGTCAAAAGACACAACAGAGTTTCCGTCTATAATAGCATATCCTGGGTAAGAAAGTGCAAGATATGAAAGTTCGACAATCCATGGTAGCGGAGCAAAAAACAGATTAATAGGTTTGACAATTTCTCGCATCCTCCTTTTCAATGGTTTAAGGAACGGGGATGTGGAGTGGGACCGGGATATAGCCAAATGAGTCTGATTAAGCAAAATACGTAGTTCATAAGCGGTACCATAAAGATTATATAAAGCACTTTCAAGGAATTCTTGGGCTGTTCGGCGTAGCCAACGCTTACCACTCTCTGAATATCCTTGAAGGAACTTTTCTTCAGTCTGTTTAATTTTCTCGGGCTTGCTTTCCAGAAGAGTAATGACATATTTCCTGACAGCAGTTGGAAGACTCTTTTGAGCCAATTCCTTACAATGCTCTCGTTCTTTGTGCGTCAGAGTCTCCAATAAACTTATGAAATAAGGTTGCATAGTCATAGCGATAGTAAAAATATATTCCTCGTTTAATTTCTCAAAATAATTATGCTCATAAAACAATGGAGATGCAACACCGTCAACCCAAGCTAATCTGTTCATATAACCCTGACTTCACAGACTAAGGTAAATACACATATAGCCATATCTATGTTGCAAAATGGCTTTACTTGATAGCAAAAGTTTAATTATCAAGCATGACTTTTAATATAATTATAGATGCTCACGAAGTCGCAGTGGTCAATATAGTGATGATATGACAAGCCGAGTTCCTGAGCCCATTTGAGAGCACCTGAACCGGCTATATATATTTGTGTTTCCTGAGGCGGTTCATAATTGTATTTCTCAATGTGATTAACGAAGTTTTGCACAGCGGCTGAACTGGTAAACACTATACCATCGGGCAATCTCTCAAGTGTTGAGATGAAAGTATTTTTGTCATAAGAAGGCAGGATTATATCGTAGCTATCCCAAAGGGAAGCTTGTAATTCGTATTCCTTGATTTTTTTTCTTAATTCGGGAATCATTCCCCCTGGAGCTAATATCAGTGCCCTTCGTTTCCTGACACTAAATCTTTTAAGCTTAACTAAATCTTCCAGCTTTGTGAGAGATATGGACCTAACTTTTTTCCAACCCAGCCCCTTCATCGTTCGGGCAATAGAATCACCAATAGTCAGGATTATTGGGTAGTCGTCAACACGAGAAAACTTTTTGAAGTATTTATCAAAGATAAAGGCTGTGGGGGTTGAGAATAAAACAACTACTTGATAAGCCCTCTTTAAATCACGCAGCTCAATAATTATATGTGGAGGAATTTTTTCTTCAATTTCTGTCATAGGCAGTGAGATGACTTCAAATCCATTTTGCATTAATAATTTGCGGAGGGGAGCCTGCTTAAGCTCAGGAGCTGTTAAAAGGAAAGTTTTTCCAGTACCCATCTACACCATTTTTATTTACTGTGAAGATAGATAAAACTAATTGGAACCATGTTCTGAGGAGTTAGAGGTATGAACTCTTCCCTTATTTTTTCCCAATTGGAGGAGTCATATTGTGGGAAATAAGTATCACCGGGGTAAACTGAGTTAATAAGGGTTATATACATTCTGTCCGCTATGGGCATAAAAAGCCTATATATCTGCGAGCCTCCAGCAACAAACAATTCTCTCTCTCCGTGTTGTTTTGCAATTTCAAGGGCTTCCTCAACGGAAGACACCCATGTTAACTTACCATCAACGTTCTCTCTTTTTTGTGAAGACAAGACGAGCCAATGTCTTCCAGGTAACACCTTCCCTATTGATTCAAATGTTTTTCGTCCTATAACAACACAATGTCCCATTGTTAATCGCTTGAAATGTCTTAAATCCCGTGGGATATGCCACGGCATTTTTCCTTGGTAGCCAATAACTCTGTTTCTGTCGTGTGCGACGATTAATGAAATTATCATACTGCCACCGGTGCTTTGATGAACGGATGAGGGTTATAATTAATTATTTCAATGTCTTCCGGTTTAAAGTCATCAATATCTTTAACTTCTGGATTGAGTCTCAATTCTGGCAGTTGACGGGGTTCGCGACTCAATTGCAGTTTTGCCTGCTCAATATGGTTTTGGTACAAGTGTAAATCTCCATAAGAAATAATAAGTTCTCCCGGTTTAAGACCTGTAACATGAGCCATCAAGTGGATAAGAAGGGCATAGCCTGCTATGTTGAACGGAACTCCTATGAAAATGTCAGCACTTCTTTGATACAAATGCAAACTCAACCTGTTATCATTAGTAACATAGAACTGAAAAAGAATATGGCAAGGAGGAAGCCGCATCTGGTCTAATTGAGCCACATTCCAAGCACTTATAATCATCCGCCTATCATAAGGCTTTTCCTTTATTTTACGAATAACTTCTCTAATCTGGTCTATGTGCCCGCCTTCATACCTAGGCCATTTACGCCATTGATAACCATAAATAGGTCCCAGATTGCCATTCTCATCAGCCCACGGGTCCCAGATATGAACGCCATATTGATGCAGGTATGACAGGTTAGTGCCCGCCCGCAAATACCATAAAACCTCTACTTTGACAGCTTTAAAATTTATTTTTTTGGTCGTTAATAACGGGAATCCCTTCTGAAGGTCATGTCTGAACTGATATCCAAACACAGAGATTGTTCCAGTGCCAGTTCTATCGGGCCTTGGCTGCCCGTTTTCAAGAACATATTTAAGCATTTCCAGATATGACCACATGACTAGTTTTGTTTGCTGAGACTAACTTACTTAAACAAAAATAAAAAGGCGCGACCCGAAGAGCGAGCCGCGCCCTAAAACACAACTACTGCCAATGACTTCCAAGCCTACTTAGTTAATCTAAACATTCCCAATCTGCCTTCTTGACCAATTATTACGACGTTATACATCTGAGAAGGCAAATCACCAATTTCTATCTCCACTACATTTTTACCAGACACGGGGACAGTTCTAATTGTTCTGCCCATAGCGTCAGTGAAGAGAATATGAGTCGTCTGTGCTGGCAAGCCTTCAATGACAACAGTATTGTTTCTGTGGAAGTAAGTAAGGCTTGCCGAGGCAGCAATTGGATTAGAAGTTAAAACAGCACTTCTCTTAATAGTATCGGCACCACACGGGTTAGAGACAATCAATGTAATTGTGTATTCACCAAGTGAACCATAAGTATAAGCAAATGGTTCACAAGAAGTGGAAAGGTTGCCATCTCCCCAATCCCAGATGCAGCTAACACCATAGAGAGACGTATTGTCCACTGTGATAGTCGGGTCTCCAGGAGTTGCATTGAGTACGAAGTTAGCAATAGGTGGAGCATTATAGGCAACAACAGTCAACTGGTCAGAAGCGGAGCAACCAATGGCAGCACCCTGCCCAGTAACTGTAATAATGAAGGTGTCAGGATTAGAAGTAACTGAGGCAGGCGGAATGTTTATTGTACCAATGTTGGTGTTTCCACTGGCTCCGGTACCGCTCCATGTGTATGAATCAAATCCGGCAGTTGCCTCAACATTTATAGCCTGCCCGGCACAAACCCACCTTGTGTTATCATCAGTTTGAATATCTGCATCAAGGAACGGAGGATAGTTAATTGTCCTCAATTTGCCATAAGCCCACACTATGGGAGCAGGACCGAACAGCTCACAGGCAGATGCATCTATGGTTCCACTACCGTTGCAATCAGCAGCTAAAATCGCCCCATTAGGGTCATTTGTAAACACATTATTACATAAAGAGGGTGCTGGGGCATATTTAAATAAGAAAGCAAAGTTGTTCGGAAAATCAATATCTGCATCAGACACGAAACACTGATTATTACAAGAGTTAGGGTCTTTCAAACCATAAATAAATCCGAATGCAGCGGAATCTTTTTGTGAATAATATTTAAATCTAAATCCAACTATACCCGGAGGTGTATCAAGTGAGAAGTTAACCGGGACAGTCAATATAGCAAGCGTATCCAAAAGGTCGTCAGTAGCAGGAGAAACAATAGTGAACAAGTTGTAAATCGAATCTGCCCATAGAATTTGCGAACCCTTGAATAACTCAATAATCAATGTATCAGGAATTTGTGCAGGATTAAAGTAAGTAAAAATGAATTGCAGTGAGTCGATATGGTATGATATGCAAGCAGTATTAAGATCAAACGGATACACTATTCCTGAATCTGCATTTACCAACTGAGTTATACGCCACTCAGTGAAACCTGCTAAAAGAACAAATGTATCAGCTGGATTATTGAAGTTACCTTCATCATAATTGTAAAATTCCTGACATCCGAAGTTTGTATTGAGCGGAAACACTCCTAATCCGTACTGATTAATATCCGGAGCATGGTCAATGAGAATATTCCATTCTGCTGCTCTTGTGTTTGTCTTTAACTCTTTGCGTATTTCAGGAATAAATTCCTTGGGCAAAGATTTAACATTTGCCGGATTTATTACCAGTGCCTGTTGAGCCACCAACACACTACTTAGCATTAAAAGTCCTGCACTAACAACTCGTCTCATCATTACTTCAATTTTTATCGCAAAGTTATGTCATTTTATTTATATGGCAAAACATAACTATTTGAGCATTGTTATTGCCAACAGAGAAATTACAATATGCACCATGCCAAAAGGGCTTATTAACTGCTCCGTGTCCTGCTGGAAAATCACTGACTATGGGATAGCCATATTTACCAGCCACTTCCCTAATGATTTGAAAAACTGTTTTGCCCAGCGGTGTTTCGTGGTCGTGAATGTCTGTGAAGGAACCAAGCACCAAGGCTTTAATAGAAGGCAGGATGCCTGCTCTGTCCAAAGAGACAAGCATTCTCTCAATATGATATATGTATTCATCAACTTCCTCTATGAATAGTATAACATCATGCCAGTTTTGGGGCAGACTGTTGCTTCCCACGAGACTATAAATTATTGACAGGTTGCCACCGATAAAGTAACCACTGACAGTTCCGGGATTGAGTATGAATTGTGCCTGCCATTCAAAGGATGGCGGTTTCCTTGTTAGTTCAAGCAAGTTAAGTTCTTCCTTAAGGTCTCGCATCACAGGTCCGTGGATAGTAATCAGCCTGTAATTGGTCCACAGATGAAGCAATACAGCAGTTATGTCGCTATATCCCATTATCCATTTAGGTTTTTCTACCAATTTGAACCATTGGATCCTATCAAGGATAGGCAATGTCCCCAGTCCTCCCCGTCCAGTCCATAGCATAGAAATTGATTCGTCTTGCAGCTGTTTGTTAATCAAATCAGCCCGTGCAACATCGGGGAGTGGATATTGATAATAGTGTTTTCCAATTGCGTGCAAATCGCTAATTCTAAATCCCTGCTTTTTCAATAATTGAAATGCAAATTCAATGTCTTTGTGGTCAACCGCTCTGGCAGGTAGGAACACTGCAACTGAGTCTCCTAGTCGTAATGGTTTAGGGACAACAACTCTCATCGTCGTAATTTAGCGTTAATTATGACAAAGAAAAAAACATTTAAGCGGTTTCTGGTTACCTCGGCTCTTCCATACGCCAACGGGCCTATACACATAGGGCACTTAGCAGGGGCTTACCTTCCTGCAGATATTTATGTAAGATACAAAAGATTGAAGGGCGACGATGTTAAGTTTATATGTGGGAGCGATGAGCACGGCGTTCCAATTACTATTCGTGCCAGACAGGAAGGCATCTCCCCTCAGGAATTGGTTGATAGATACCATAACTTGAACAAGAAAACTTTTGAAGACATAGGAATTTCTTTTGACATTTATCATCGGACTTCTGACCCATTGCATCACAAAACAGCACAGGAGTTTTTCTTACGGCTTTACGAACAAGGCATTCTGGAAGAGAGGGAAACAGAACAATACTACGACCCTGAAGCCAAAATGTTTCTGGCAGATAGGTATATCATAGGCACATGCCCCAAGTGTGGATATGAAAAGGCTTACGGGGATCAATGCGAAAAATGTGGAACTGCTCTGTCTCCTGATGAACTCATCAACCCTAAATCTGCCATCACAGGATCAACGCCTATTAAGAAAAAAAGCAAGCACTGGTTTTTTCCTTTGAATAAATATGAAGGATGGCTGAGGGAATGGATTTTAAAAGAACACGCCGATGACTGGAAACCAAATGTTGTCGGGCAATGCCGGTCGTGGCTTGAGCAGGGCTTGAAACCAAGGGCTGTAACCAGAGACCTTGATTGGGGAGTTCCGGTACCACTGCCAGAAGTCAAAGGGAAGGTTTTGTATGTGTGGTTTGAAGCACCCATTGGATACATTTCAGCAACTAAAGCATTGGCTCAACAGAAAGGCTTTGACTGGCGGGAGTACTGGCAGAATGAAGACACAGCCGTAATCCACTTCATTGGGAAAGACAACATAGTGTTTCACTGCATCATCTTCCCCGCTATGCTTAAAGCACATGGGGATTTCGGTCTTCCTGATAATGTCCCAGCCAATGAGTTTATGAATCTTGAAGGAGACAAGATCTCCACATCAAGAAACTGGGCAATATGGGTTCACGAGTATCTTCAAGATTTCCCTAATGAACAGGATTTGCTTAGATACGTCCTGACGCGAAATATGCCAGAGTTAAAAGACAGTGAATTCACATGGAGGGATTTTCAGACAAAGGTAAACACCGAACTTGTAGGAAACCTTGGTAACTTCATATACCGGTCTTTAACACTTATTAATAGATATTTTAATGGCAAAGTGCCATATTATCCAAGAGATTTTGTTTATAACTGGATTACTGATACTATGAAAGCCGTTGAAAGAAGCCTTGAAACATTCAGATTCAGGGATGCTCTCTGGGCAGTTATGGAACTGGCACAGAAGGGGAATCAACTTCTATCGGAAGAGGAACCGTGGAGATTAATTAAAGACGAACCGGAGAAAGCCGGACAAACCTTATCCGATGCAATCCAGTTGGTGGCTGCTTTGAACATTCTGATGCAACCATTTATGCCCTTCACTGCCGAAAAACTTAGATTAATCCTGAACATTGATTCGCTTTCATGGAACACTCTTGAACAAAAACCTCTCATCCCAAAGGGACACAAGATAAACAAGCCTAAGCAGTTATTCCGGAAAATAACAGACGAAGAAGTTGAACGGCAAATCAAAAAATTAAAAGGAGATATGCAGACTAAAGAACCCAAAGGACAAGCTCAAAAATCGGAAGACAAGCAACTGATTGATTATGAAGACTTCAGCAAACTTGATTTGAGGGTAGCCAAAGTCCTATCGGCAGAAAAACATCCTAACGCAGACAGACTGTTAGTTCTCAAAATTTCCCTTGGAACAGAAGAAAGAACCATAGTTGCTGGAATTGCTCAACACTATTCGCCTGATGAACTGATAGGCAAAAACATTATAGTTATTGCCAATCTTAAACCAAGAAAACTAAGGGGAATTGAATCACAGGGGATGTTGCTAGCTGCTCATGATAATGGTAAGGTAGTTCTTTTAACCACTGATAAAGATGTTAATCCCGGGTCTTATGTTTCGTAATAACAAATTCTTAGACCTGACTTACGACCTCAAAATCTGCACGAACCCCGCTACTGGTAAGGGATAGAAGCATATTGCTTTGTGCAAGTTACTATGACACATGTGCTAAATGTTTAATTTGACTTATTATTACTTGCAACAAGCTTAATCCATATGAACAAGAAAAAACGAAGGACCCAATGGGCTCTGGAAATGCTGGCTCAACTAAAAAAACAGATGGGAAAGAACCTGGAACTCAAATACGTCAATGGCTCCTGGCAGGTGCATCAATACAGAGTGTGGTGGAATAAAGAGAAGAAGGAACCAAAGAAAAATAGTTAATACATGAGGGATTTCGCCCATGAAGGTTTCAAACCCTGAAAAGGATAACCATTAAGTCATCCTCATTAATTCACTAATTCCTTAAGCCTTCTTATAACTCAAATTGGCTTTAAAGGGCACTGCGTTCTGGACAGTATAAGCCGCTGGACACTTCTTGTTTGCTTCTTCCAGGAGTCCTTTTATTACTTCCTCTTCAGCATCTGATTCAACTTCCACATCAACAAATACTTCCTTTACAATGGGACCCTCCTCAATTTCCATAATTGCCTTCATATTGGCAACGCTGGCCCCTTTGATTCTGAACTTCTTTATGTTTACTCCTTTCATGGCTGCAAGGGTCATAAACGTAGTGGCATAGCAAGCAATCATGGAAAATACGCAGTATTGAACTGGGTTTGGATGTTTGCCATAGCCTCCTGATTGCGGTGGCTGGTCACTGATTATCTCTACTGTTCCGCCTGGATATTCTATTTTGCCTTTAAAAAGTCCTTCGTCAGAAAAGAGCCATTCTCCTTCTGCTGCAAAAACCTTTTCTGCAGGCACTTCGCCCTTTTCAACGGCTTCTCTCGTCTTTGCCAGTGCTTCTAAATCAAGATTGTTCACTCTTGCCATAGCTAACTTTATTTTAGTGTAGATTCTTTCATGTTTGAATTAGTAAAACGAACAGGTATAATTATTTCTCCACTGGATTGCCACTTTGAATCCATGCATTAATACCACCTTGAAGGTTATAAACCTTCTTGAAGCCCATTTGAGCCATTTTCTGAGCAGAGAGCATTGACCTGCGTCCAGAACGGCAATAGACACAATATGCCTTATCTTTCGGCAACTCACTTATCATATTATCAAATTCTGGATTATAAAAATCTATGTTTTTGGCTCCTTTAATGTGTCCCTCCGCATATTCTTGCGGTGTGCGGACATCAATCACTTCACAAGCTCCACTTTCAACTAATTCCTTGAATTTGGGAGCTGCAACATTTACAATTACTTCTTGCTTCGGCTGCTGGGTAGCAGATTGCTGTGTCTGTTGTTGTGTTTGTTCATTAGTCTGTGCTATTGCCTCCTCAGCTCCTTGATTGCCACATGCTGCAAGAACAATTCCACCAACCACGAGAGTTAAAAGAACTTTCCTCATTTTTCTGTGATTTTTAATATCAACATTTAAAAAATTTTTTCCGTTCCATTGCGGATTTTATCGTTAAATCATCTACCTCTCAACTGGATATCCCGCTTCAACCCAAGTTGGAAAGCCATCTTTTAGGTTAAAAATAGTATCTATGCCATATTTCCTTAATATTTTGCTTGCTTTGAGTGAGCGACGTCCATCTCCGCAGTAAACAACCACTTTGCGGGCTTCCAATCTCTTAATCCTGTCCTCAAAGTCTTCTGTTAAATCAATATGTATGGCACCAGGAATGTGCCCTTCCTGATA
>JAJRPU010000036.1 GCA_024280615.1 Bacteroidota bacterium
ACCGTCTTGATTCCCATTTCCTTACACGAGCGAATCACTCGCAGGGCAATCTCCCCCCTGTTGGCAATCAGTATCTTCCTAAACATATTAAGGTATTTATGCTGTGACGGAAGGGTCAATTATGAATAGGGGTTGTCCATATTCCACGGGAGAGCCATCTTCCACAAGAATTTTAAGGACTTTGCCACCTTTTTCGGCTTCAATTTCGTTAAATATTTTCATTGCTTCAATTAGACATATTACATCACCTTCCTTAACGATGGAGCCTTCTTCCACGAATGGAGGCTTGTCAGGAGAAGGACGCCTGTAGAAAGTTCCTACCATTGGAGCCCGAACAACGTATAGACCTTGTTGTTCTGCTGTTTCAGGGTCTAAGGAAGTGCCTTGTTGGGCAGGCTGAGGAGCCGCCGCTTGCTGCGTAGCAGCACTCTCACTGGGTTGTTGCTGGGCAACTGGCTGTTGTGGCGTTGCAGTTGTTGTAGGGGCGGGGGTTCCCTGTCCAACTCCCCTAACTTCTAACTTGAAGTCTTTGTCTTGGATAATCACTTCGTTTAAGCCCAGCTCTTTGATGACCCTGAGCAAATGTTCAACGTCCCTGTAATCCATAGCAATACAAATTTAAGTTAATTTACCTTTTCTTTTCTCTAATTCGTTCAACGTATCGTTTGGTTCTGGTGTCCACTTTAACTTTGTCGCCCATTTCAACAAAGAGAGGAACTTGAATTTCTATGCCTGTTTCTAATTTAGCGGGTTTAGTGGCGTTAGTAGCGGTGTCTCCTTTTATGCCCGGTTCGGTATAGGTAACTTCAAGGATCACGAAGGGGGGCAGTTCAACACCTATCGGAGCACCTTTCTCGTCGTGATATAACACATCAACTTCCATATCCTCTTTGAGGAATTCCTTTCCGCTGATCTGGTCTTCTGGGATTATGTATTCTTCAAATGTTTCCGTATCAAAGAAGTGATATCCCATATCGTCTTTATATGAAAATTGTGCCTTTCGTCTTTCTACACGTGCGGGGATAACTTCTACACCTGCAGGAAATGTATGTTCTATGACTGCTCCGGTGGTCAAATTCTTAAGCTTTGTTCGGACAAATGCCTGTCCTTTCCCGGGTTTAACATGTTGGAATTCCAGAACTTGGTATAGGTCATTTTTAAATTCAATCACCATTCCGTTGTAGAGGTCGTTTGTAGTTGGCATCTTACTCCTTATTTTTTGCTGTTAACATTTTTAAACCCATTTAAGGTAAATTGCTCCCCACGTAAAGCCTCCTCCAAAGGTAGTAAGAATTATGTTATCACCCTTTTTGAATTTGTCTTGCCATTCATAGAGACATAGGGGTATTGTAGCATTTGTTGTATTGCCATATTTCTCTATGTTAATAGCCACCTTTTCCAGTGGGATTTCCATCATTTCGGCAACCGCTTGGATGATTCTGTAGTTAGCCTGATGCGGAATTAAATATGCTATGTCTTCTGCTTTAAGGAAATTGGCTTCCATAACTTCTTTGACCACACCCGCCATGTTTTTCACCGCATATTGAAACACTTTTTTTCCTTCTTGATAGACATAATGTTCCATATTCATTACTGTGTCAATTGTAGGGGGGTAGCAGGAGCCTCCGGCTTTTTGGAACAGGAAGTGCCTGCCGTGTCCGTCGCTATACATCCTGCCATCTATTATGCCTCCATCTTGGGAAGATTCAAGCAGGACCGCTCCTGCCCCGTCGCCGAAGATAACGCATGTTGCCCGGTCGTGATAGTTAATTATTGCACTCATTTTGTCTGCCCCCACCACCAAGGCTCTCTTTGACCTACCTGTCTCTATGAATCGGCTCGCTGTCCAAAGGGCGTATAAAAAGCCAGAACAAGCTGCGTTCATATCAAATCCCCACGCATTTTTTAAGCCAACTTTATCGGCAATAATGTTTGCTGTTGCGGGGAAGACATGGTCGGGAGTTACTGTAGCAACAATAATTAGGTCAATACTTAGTGGGTCAATATTGTGCTTCTCAAGGAGTTTTTCAATAGCTACCACTGCCATATCAGAAATCCCTTTCCCTTCTCCAAGAAGTATGTGTCGTTCTTTCACGCCCACACGCCTCGTAATCCATTCATCACTTGTATCTACAAATTGCTCAAGAGTGTGATTATCCAATATATCGGGGGGAACATAGGTTTCGATAGCCCTGATAGCAGCCTTAACCTTCTCCGCCATTTGCTGAATTTAACACATTTTTAAAAGCGTTTGTTAGTTTGCCCACTAAATCCCGTTCCACCTCCTGACGGGCTGCCTCTATCATGTGCAAAAATACAGGAGCTTTTGAAATGCCGTGTCCTATAATAATTGGAGCCTTAACACCAAGAATGGGAACACCCCCGTATTCACTCCACAAAAATTGCTTTAATTTGCCAGATTCAGGGCATTCCCTTATTAGCGTCTCCACAAGGGACTCAAGGCTTTTTAACAGGACATTACCAACGAAACCACTGCACACTACTACATCCGCTTTATCGGAAAATAAGTAACGACCCTCTATATTCCCAACAAAATTTATATCTTCTGCCTGTTTAAGAAGCTTGTATGCCCCCTGTACTAACTGGTTGCCTTTGCTTTCCTCCTCACCAATGTTCAAAAGCCCAACCTTAGGATTTTCAACGTCTAGAATAACATTTACGTATACGCTTCCGAGACGAGCAAATTCCAAAAGGTGCTCAGGACGCACATCTGCATTGGCTCCCACATCAATAAGGATGCCAGGGTGTTTGTTCCATCTGGGTAGATACGATATCAGGGCAGGGCGTTGAACACCCTTTATCCTGCCAACAAGCTGAACTCCCGCCACATATACCGCTCCCGTGTTGCCTGCCGATACAAAGGCATCTGTTTTACCTTGTGCTAAATCAGTTATTCCCCTTACAATGGTTGAATCAGGTTTGCTTTGAATGGCTTTAGTTGGGGAATC
>JAJRPU010000037.1 GCA_024280615.1 Bacteroidota bacterium
CCAATCGCAACTCCCTATATAAGGTTTATTCCTGCGAAAAAAGAAAGTTCATTAAAGAAAAAAGATAAGAATTAGCAGGGCACACAAAAGTCTTCATTGAAAAAGTCAACAGTCTGTTATTCTGTTATTGCGATAAATTTATTCTTGATTGTTTATGTCCATTCACGATCAAATATATACCATTGGGAATGTTATTACCAATTATGATGGTGGAGAATGGTTGTCCTTGCCAGGAAAGAACTTTGCGTCCTGAGGCATCAAATATATCCATGGGATATTGTGGGTCATAAGGAACTTTAATTAGAGTAGAACTATACTTTATCCATACCCAAGAGGCAGACCTGTTTATTTCTACTTTTGCTATGTTTGATACTACTTGTCCAGAGGAAGTGTAGCCAACAATTTGATAATAGACCTCTGGGGCATTAGGCAAGTCTGTATCTGTCCATCGTAGGGCATCTCCGCTTAGAGTAGTTATCTCCTCAAGTGAATTGGAATCCTTTCCTCTCTTAACTGTCCATATTTCAATATCATCATATGTTACATAGGGCACCCAGGACAGTTCAACACTATTATTTATTTCAAGTTCTGCAGTCAAAAACACTAAGGGGTCTTGGGAAAGTGAAATGCAAGAGAAAACATTTTGAGGGGTAGCGTCTAAGACATCTGGTCCAATAACCTCATTCCATCCTCTAGAAACGTTAAATAAAGATTGATTCAAGACAATAGGGAAATAGAGTGCAGAATCAACAATGATTTCACGCCAATAGCAAGGGATGTAGCCTGACGTGTCTGTTCTGACCACCAGACCATCTCTTCCGAGGCTTCCCCAAGAGGTGGTCCATCCGGCAGCATAAACTGACACTCCTTCCACTGCCACGTCAACGAAACGCTCGTCTCCGACATCTCCAACTGCAACGGCTTTCCTGAAACGACCAAGGGAATCAAGGAAAATAAGCATTGCATCTTCATCTCCGTTGTCAGTAGTTGTCCAACCAGCCAACACAATAGTTCCATCGTCCATACGATGGGCAGAATTAATTTGTTCATTATTCAATGTCCCATATACCATTCCCCAGAGGAAATTACCTAGGGTATCAACACGCATAACCAGAATGTCCCTGTTTCCAACGTATCCCGGGTCCATCCATCCCACAAGTAGGAGATAATCAGAATAGACAAACACTGCCCAAGGCACTTCTGTGGCACCGGTTCCATAGGTTCGTTGCCATACTGGAACACCAGCACCATCCACTTTAGCTAAAAGGAAATCACTGCTGCCAGCTCCTATGTTAAAAGACCAGTTGAGCAAATAGCGAGTTTGATTAGGTTGCCACACCATATCGTGTATACCTTCATTGCTAAATACTCCTCCATATAAGTATTGATTTACTACAGTTCCAGAAGTTGTTATCTTGAAATAATATCCGTCCCACACACCTATGTCCCAGAAAAATACAGCATCTATATCTCCCCACACGACAAGTGTATCGCCCTGGAATCTGTCAAGAAAGATATGCCAGACGTCTTCTGCTAAGCCATAAGGAAGAAGCCGAGTCCATAATAAATTTCCAGTAACATCCAAACCGGCTAAAAACGCATTGTTCCAACCATTAAAGAATCCCTCTCCACTATATACAATAGTACCATTTTGATGGACCGCTACATCATAAATCCATTCATCGGTGCTATATCCCCATGTTTTGGACCAATTGATTGTTCCAGAGATGGGGTCAATCCCCAGAAGCCAGCCATCCTGAGCACCTGCTCCCCATGATTCGGTAATTCCACCAAGAGCCAAAACTCCATTTTGGACATCAATTGAAGTAAACTCATCATCATTTGTTCCACCATAAACCTGCAGCCATGCAATTTGACCATATCCACTGTGAAGTATAAATGCCATTAAAAACAACCACGGACGCATTCGTTTTTTATTTTAAGGTTCATTAATAGTATACGAGAAGAGTCGTAAAGGGTTACATTTGAGGACAAAAGGCTGATTTACAGGTATATGTTTTCAGTGACTATTTTTCAAAGTGGCTGTTATGACTTGTATCATAAAAGTTTTCAAAAATTTTCCCTTAGTTAGATGCAGAAAATTAAGGAACAATGGGGACAAGAGTTCTAATACTTGGGGGAGGCAGTGGCGGCTTAGTTACAGCAAATGCATTATATCACATTTTTAAAAACAAAAGTGTTAAGCCTGATATTACATTAATTGACAAAAATAAATATCATGAATTTATGCCAAGTTATCCTTGGGTTGCATTAGGATATAGGGACCCGGAGGAAATTAGAAGACCTCTCTCTTTGTTAAAGAGGAAAGGAATTAGATATGTGAATGCAGTCATTGAAAACATTGACCCGGACAAACAAACAGTTAAGACTTCAGAGGACACTTTTGAATATGACTTTCTTGTTGTTTCGCTGGGAGCAGAATTAAATATTGAAGGCATTGAGCATTATAAGGAAGAGGCTCATCACCCTTGGAGTATGCAAGGAGCCATGAATTTGCGAAGAGCTTTAAAAGAATTTAAGGGTGGAAAGATATTAATTGGTGTTCAGGGAATGTATTACAGATGTCCACCGGCACCTTTTGAGATAGCTGGACAACTGGATTTTATGCTTAGAGCAAAAGGAATTAGGGATAACACAGACATAACTATTTTTCACATTACGCCAGGGCCTCTGTCCAACATGGGACCTGCTATTAGCACTGTAATAGCAGAAATCTTAAATAATAAAGGAGTAAAGTTTGTTGGGAATTTTGAATTTGACCGCATTTCTCCACAGGAAAAGAAGGTTTATGCAAAGGATGGACGGAGCCTACCCTATGACTTACTGATTATGCCTCCAGCACATAAACCCAATTCAGTAGTGATGAATAGTCCCCTTAGCAACGGCAAGGACTTCCCTGTTGTGGACCCAGAAACGTTTAGGCACGTCAAATATTCAAATGTTTTTATCATTGGGGACATTGTTAATCCAGCGATTAATCTACCGCCGGCGGGCGTAGTGGCTCACTTCCAAGCAGAATTCGTAGCCAATCAGATTGCAGTGGAGATAATAGGAGGCTATATAGGTGAAAGTTTCACTCCTGTGGCTATGTGCATAATGGACTTTGGAGACGATGCGGTTCTTCCCATGTGTGAATTCACCAAAGTCTATAAAGACCTATCCGGACCACCCACATGTGGAGTGCTGGGCAGAGGAAAAGAAATCCGACTAGTTAAAGAAGCCTTTGAAGCAATGTGGTTCGCAAACTACTTAACGAAGTAACCAGAAAAAAGAAAGAGCCATGAATACAGAAAAATTAACTGAAAGGCAAGAAGAAGCACTAAGGAGATTAGCTGATTTGGCAGTCAAACTTCATGAGAATGGAGTCATTGACTTGCTAGAACAACTTTCAGAACTCAGTCCCAAAGCCATCTCATATCTTGCTGAGCCAAGAATCCTAAAGATTGGTGCAAATATCTCCTTTATACTCCATATTCTGGAAGTTATTAACCCCACTATCTTCTCTGTTATGATGAACAATTTTATTGAAGCATTATCTAAGGAGATGACACCTGAACAGATGATGAACCCACCCCGTGCCACAATTGGCAAAATAATTAAATATATGCGAGACCCTGATGTTCAGAGAGCATTGGCAATGATTTTCATTTTCCTTAAGGCATTTGGTGCATCAATAAACACGTCTGCTGAGCAATTTAAGAGAATGATGGATATGATGGAAAAGCAATTTACCAAGATGAAGGAAGAAAGAGCCAAAAGAGGCATCCCTATTAAAGAGAAGTGAAAAGTTTCTCTCTATGTTTTCTCTTTTTTTAAACTTATAAAATCCTAAACATGTGAACTAATATTAACTTTTAAGCATTATTAGTATTAAATCCATCACCAATGACGAAGAAGAACTCAGAAGAAAGGAATTGGCTTCCTGATGATGAACATATGCCTATAAACGATGACGAGCTCCTTAATATGGACGAGATAGATGATGACTTTTTGGAAGATGAAGAATTTTTTGACAACGAAGAATTTGATGATATGTTAGAAGAGGATTTTGAAATCATTGACCTTGATGAAATTCTCAATTTATTAGATGAAATGGAGAATTTAGAAGCCGACTTCTTTGATGAAGAGGGCTTTTACCTTGACGACTTTGAAGAGTTTCCCGAAGATTTGGACGATGATGAAATTTTTAACCAATGGATGGAGATAGCAGACGAATTGGAGGACGATGACTGGGAGGACGACTTAGATATTGAACTTGAAGAAGAAGATGAAGATTTTCTTGACTTTGATGATGAATTTGATGAATCTGCCGGTGATGACCCTGAATCGGAAAATGATGACCGGCTATAGGATTTTAGCTAGCTTGATAATTTGTTTTACTGGTTATTTAGGCTCCTTTGCTCAGGATGCAATTGTTTATGGCTCATTGAGTGACGGACACGGCTCCCCCCTGTCCAACGTGAAGGTCATTTTTAAAAACAAAGATTCAATTATTATCCACACGGATTCATTGGGCAGGTTCCAACTGAGGCTCCCCCAGGGCAATTCATATACAATTTTTGCAGATATATACGGAGAGCGAATCAAGTTTCAAAACGTTCTGTCTATCAATAATTATGGCAAAGATGTGGAACTAGAAATGGAATTACAAGTTATTATGGACACTCTTTATAAAGAAATCTTAATCTTGCCTGACATTCACTTTGAGTTTGACAAAGCAGTTATCAAACCCGAATCATATCCCATTCTGGATTCAGTAGCCAGATGGTTGTTGTCTAACCCATCTATGGTTGTTGAAATTGCTGGACACACTGACAACATTGGTCCTGCTGAATACAACTTAAGATTGAGTCAAAGGCGTGCTGAGGCAGTAAGGCAATATCTTATTAACAAAGGGGTTCCGCCTGAGAGAATTTATGCTCGTGGATATGGAGAAACACAACCTATCGCAGACAACTCAACGGAAGAAGGTAGGTCACAGAACAGACGAGTTGAAATTAGGATAATCAAAAAATAGCATCTACCATGTCTAAAATTCGCATAAACAAATTCCTATCAATGGCGGGAGTGGCTTCCCGCAGGAAAGCAGATGAGTTAATCAAAGCAGGAAGAGTTAAAATAAACGACAGAATTGCCGTTCCGGGTGATAAGGTGGCTCCTGACAAGGATAAAGTATTCATTGACGAGCAAGAAGTTCAATACACACCTGCTTACTATTATATCCTATTAAACAAGCCCAAAGACACTATAACCACTCGGAGCGATGAGAAAGGAAGAAAAACGGTAATGGACCTGCTTCCAGAAAAATTAAGAAACATTGTGTTTCCAGTTGGGAGGCTTGACAGAAACACCACTGGAGTGCTTCTGCTTACTAACGACGGCGAACTAGCAAACAGGTTAATTCACCCTTCGTATAACATACCTAAAGAATACATTGTAACTCTTGATAAACCGGTATTTAAAAGAGATTTAATAAAACTTGTGGATGGAATAATTTTACCAGGGGAGGATGAAATCACCTCCGTCGATGAAGCAAGATATGAAGAGCCATCAAGAAAAGTTATATATCTAAGATTGCACTCAGGAAAAAATCGTGTCATCAGGAGACTTTTTGAGCAACTGGGATATAAAGTCAAGAAGCTGAGTAGAATTAGCTTTGCTGGATTAAAAAGACAGGGTTTAAAGCCGGGAGAATGGAGATATTTATACAAGCGAGAAGTTAGGCACTTATATAACTTAACAGGCTTAAAATGGCATCCGTCCAGAGGAGAGATTCCACAGGAGGCACCCAAGCCAACTAAACTGAGTGCCAAAAAATCAAGAATTCATTAAACATAATTATCGGACTGCTGACCTCTTCTTCCAAAACCGTTTCAAAGAATCAATTGCCATAGCGATAGCAAGCAATATCATTATCATAGCGAAAATCGTTGCCGGAATATTTATTTCTTGAGCTTCCATCAAGGATTTAACCTGCAAGGCAAGGGCTGTAATAGTGACCGAAAGCATAAAGACTGCTGGAATCAAAGCAACTACATATTTAGACCCTACCTTATTTAGCCATGATGCAATGACCAGCAGGGCAAGGGCTGCCATCAATTGATTTGCAGAACCAAAGACGGTCCATAAGTTGTCAGCTTGTCCAGAAGCAAGAATTAACCATGCTGTCGCAATAACTATCAAAGTGGAAACATACCTATTTTTTAAGCCCGTTAATTCAAAAGTTATGTATCGTGCTATCCTGGTTGCTGTGTCAAGGGTTGTGAGAATGAACGTGTTAAGGACGAGGACAGCAAAGAAAGGAGCCCACTGCTGAGCAAAAGGAACGGCGTTCCCAACTCCCTTAGCAAATGTTCCAATTGGATTAGACGCATCGTGTCCTGAAGGCAAAATGGAAACCGAGACCACAACCAAAAGGGCAAGGAGACCTTCCAGAAGCATAGCCCCATAAGAAATTCTACGAGAGAATTTAATATCTGGCAATTGGCGAGCTGTAGTACCAGAATTAATAAGGGAATGAAATCCTGAGATTGCTCCACAAGCAATGGTTACAAACAAAAATGGAAACATTGAAAGATTGTAATCAGATTGAATAGGAGGTACCTGCAATTCGTGCGGAATAAACAGTGTTCCTAACAAAAGGACTCCAAGCCCTGCAAATAAAAGAAACGAAGACAGGTAATCCCGGGGTTGAAGGAGATATTGAACTGGTAGAACAGCAGCCAAAAAGGCATATACCATCAGGATACCAATCCAAGTATTATAAGGTAATTCCACTGGCAATTTACTGCCAAGAAGGGGAGCCACAGCGACAATAAACAAGCCAACTAATGTGCTCACCGTCATTGAAACCCGAAGTTTATACATAAAAAATCCTGTTATTAAAGCAGCCGGAACGATACCAGCAGAAGGAATAACTATGTGAGGGTCTGCTTCATAGGACCGAGCGGCATAATGAGCGAAAACAGCCACTACCAAGACCAGAGCAAACCACACGAAGATTAAAAATGCCAACCTTGAAAACTTGGATATATATCGGCTTGCATTGTCTGCCACTGTGCTTCCACCGTTGCGAACAGAAACTATCAAGGAACCTAAGTCGTGTACCCCACCCATAAAAATAGCACCCAAAACAATCCATATTACAGCGGGAAGCCAGCCCCAATATAGAACAGCAAGAATTGGACCGACAATAGGACCAGCCCCAGCAATTGAAGAAAAATGATGACCAAAAAGAACAAACCAGTTTTTAGCTGGGACAAAATCTCTGCCGTCATATTTGGTCCTGGAAGGAACAGGTTCATTATCCCTAATTGAAAACACACCTTCCATAAAATGACCATATACGAAATAGCCTGCAACAAAGAGAAACAATCCAGCCAGAACAATCAGAACGCTCATGTTAAAGCAGTTTACGAATTCTAAAGCAAATTTATTAACTTTGCATCATCACCATTAAACATATAAAAATGCTAAATAGATACACCATTCTGTGTATATGTTCACTCATTAATTTCTCTGTATATAGTCAGGACAAACTACCTTCTGTTTTTTCTAACCGAACCCTTGCTATTAATCTGGGCTATGGAGTGCCCAATCTGTCTGCCAAAATGTTTGACTTATTCAACTCCTTACAATACAATGCATTTACCAAATCGTGGGGACCCATTCACTTCAGAGCTGAGCAAGCCGTGTCCAATTCGTTTGGCATTGGTATCAGTTTTAATGTTGCTTATGTTGAAGCTTCGTGGAAACAATCAGACCCATTTAATCCATCTAAATCCTATTCCAAGAATTTGCAGTTAACTGCTTTAAGCTTCCTGTTACGCTCTTGGATACACTTTGTTCCAAACCATCCCTTTATTGACCCGTATTTTTCCTTTGGATTCGGATACAGATGGAACGACGTTAAGTATAACAACGGTGGGGACCCTTATGATGACAACATTATCATATCTGAATTCGCTTTCCCTCTTGCTTTTGAAGCCGCTCTGGGCTTTAGATATTATCTCACACGAAACTTAGCTTTATATATAGAAACCGGCATAGCTAAGTCAATAATCAATTTTGGCTTGACATTCAAAATTGAAAGGGACCCATTTGCCCTTTAAGACCGCTACAATTATTTAATCCCTATAAACAAACGGTGCCTTAGGTTTGCTATATGAAACAAATCATCTGGTGGCTAAAACGTGAATGGTGGGCAGAAGGTGGAAAAACCTCTCTTATATCTGCACTCCTTTACCCCGTCATAGCAACCTACATATTGCATTTAATCATCACTGACAACCTGACCATTTGGTGGTCAGCACTTTTCTGGATTATCTTACTTCTTTCTATATTGTTTGCTATCGGAAGATGGACACTAACTGACCAATCAGAAAAAAAGTTCTTTTACTACTTACATATCAAACCACTAAACTTTTTTATAGCTCGGCTAATATATGCTACCTTGCAAAGCATAACGATTTTTATAGAGTTGACCATTTTGCTAACGCTCTGGAGACCTTTCAATTTTTCAGGTAATCAATTTGCATTCTGGTTTATGACAAATCTATTAGGAACGGTTACTCTAACTATTTTATTCGTCGTTGTTGAACTAATTTCCAGTTACACCCGCGGAGGAACTCTACTCTTTGCTATTCTATCACTTCCGCTGTCCCTGCCCATCCTCGCAAGCTTCTTGCCCCTTTCCTACAACATTCTTGAAACCGGAAAGTTCTACGTCTCTGATTTAATCTTGCCCTTTGCTCTCAGCACAATGGTCCTAAGTGCCGGGCTGCTACTAGTGCCTTATTTATGGAGACAGTGAAAGTGCCCAACCTACACAAAGTTTAGGCTAAGTTTTACAGTGTTCTCGTCCCAAGAGACTTTTACCTAAGTTACGGAACACAAAACGTACCTGTCCCAGTAGCCACCAGGCTCCCCTAAACTCATGGCTTGAATTTTATGATGACGCAAATTTTACTAATACTTTATGTCGCATAAAACCATTGATTTTATTGGACACTTTGTAAA
>JAJRPU010000002.1 GCA_024280615.1 Bacteroidota bacterium
GCCTTGATTGTCTTTAATAATGAGGAATCCCTCTGTGTTGTGGATGTATGGGAAAGCTGAGAATGCGAGGACTTCACCAAATTGTGTGTATTGGGAAGCGCCACCATCGTCAATAAGGATAAGGTATTGTCCGGGAAGAATTATACCTTCTGGGAAAGTGGCAGTAAAGCCGGTTTGATTTGTTATTGTCCAGTTGGCGAGATAAATAGCATAGTTGGTGCGATTATAAACTTCAACAAATTCACAGGCGGAACAATCAGGTAAGCCTACAGGGGGAGTTGGGTCGGGAAATATCTCTGAAATAACGATATCATACATTGTTGGCAAGCCGATAACAACAGTATCTGGATTCATAGCAAATCCAGCAAGGTCCGAAAATCCTGTAACAAAGAGCTTATAGTCAACGCCTTTCTGTATTGAGGTAGCTAATTTAATACTTATTCTGGAAGGGTTACCAGGAATAAAAGTGGAACTAGTTATTGCCGGTCCATTGAGCAGTTGAATAGTGCCCACAGTGGCTGTATCAAGCGGTTCAGAAAACTGAACTAGTAGGCTATCTTCCGAAATTGCTACTGCCCATACAATAAACGGGGAAGCAGTGTCCTCTGCTAGAGTAACAGCATCAATAAAGTAGTAATCAGAAAACGAAGTGAAAGATGAATTAATCACATATCTAACTGCTACTTTAACTTGAGAAACTCCCGTTGGCAAGTAGTGAATGTAAGGGTTCATATATGCATCTGCAAATGGGTCAATCTCCCCAAATTGTAGTGATTTATTGCTAAATCCATCAACCAGTTTTATTGTGTCTTGCCATGTATTTCCATTATCATATGAAAGCAATAGGAATAAGTCATCTCCTCCGTCTGGTCCATCAGCCGCAAAGGCAACCGAAACATAATATGTTCCAGAAGGATTAAGATTGATGTTGTCAAACAAAACGGTTGGGGTGTCCGTGGTGCCCTGAACAGTCCCTCTGAGCCGTAAACTGTTAGTGCCTTCATAAGACCTGTCATTAACAATATCAATAAGGGAGTCGGGATTTTCCGTATAAGCCCAATTGTCCTGTTGGGCACTTTCAAATCCTTGAAAAGAAACTATCTTCTGTGCGTGAATCAGATTCCAGTTGACAAACAAACCACAAAACAATAACCCTCCCAATAATGCAACCCGTTTCATGTCGACAATCACTTTATTTTAAACAAAGATACAACTTTAAGGAACAATAGAAGTGTGGTTATTGGTTTGAGAAACCAAAAGGGAAAGGAATGTCCAGAGATTCTCTTGGAAGGCACGTTTTGGTAGAGTTCTTCGGCTGTTCTCCTGAAATACTTAATGATGTTGTTGCCATTGAGCACGCGATGCTTACTGCTGCTGAAAAAGCTGGTGCAACTATTATAAACTCAACTTTCCACCATTTTTCTCCGTTTGGGGTTTCTGGTGTCGTCGTTGTTCAGGAAAGCCACTTAGCTATTCACACCTGGCCTGAATATGGCTATGCTGCAGTGGATATTTTCACCTGTGGAGAGCCCGTGGACCCATGGGCAGCATACCACTATTTAAAAAAGGCACTGGAAGCGGATAGTGGTGCCGCTCTTGAAATGCACAGGGGCCAGCTTGATATTTTGAGTAAATATCCCGGATGGGAACTGTCTGAAAATGGTTATCCACAACAAGTTTTAAGTCCAACTATTACCAGAAACGTATGGTTCACAGAGAGACACGAATACATAGCTCAATCTTTCAGGCACCGTGGCGATGTTGTCTATAGAAAGCAATCTGATTACCAAAGGATTGAGATTTATGACACTTATGCTTACGGCAAAATGCTTGTATTGGACGGAATAGTTCAAACCTCGGAGAAAGATGAATTCATTTATCACGAAATGATTGTACATCCTGCTATGCAATTACTTGGAGAAGATGCCGAGAGGATTCTTATTGTTGGAGGAGGAGATGGGGGAACCGTCCGTGAACTATGTAGATATACTCACGTTAAGCACATAGATGTCGTAGAGATAGACAAGGAAGTTGTTGAAGCAGCAAGGAAGTACCTTCCTTCCATTTCCTACGCCCTTGACGATGAAAGAGTTCATATTCATCATACAGACGGGATAAAATTTGTTCACAGTGCTGACAGCGAGCATTATGACTTAGTTATTGTGGATTCTTCTGACCCAGTGGGTCCATCCAAAGGACTTTTCTCAACCGAGTTTCATCGTAACATTTATAGGATACTGGAGAACGGTGGTATTATGATTGCTCAGAGTGAATCTCCATTCTTCAAGCCTGACCTGTTCATTGATTTTTACGATATGCTTGAAGATATATACAGTGAAGAAAAAGTGTTCCCTTACTTTGTCTTCATTCCGACTTATCCAACGGGAATGTGGAGCTTTGCCATGGCTATAAAGGGCAACAGGCATCCAGTTAAGGATTTTGACGCTGAAAAAGCCCGTCAGTTCGTTGATGAGCATCGCCTAAGATACTATAATCCAGAGATTCACACGGCAGCCTTCGCAATGCCTAACTTTGTGAAGGAAATGCTTGACGTAAGAGAGCACGTTTAAAACACTGTATGTCAGAAGCAGATAGGTTTAACCCGGAGGAAGTAAGTAGGAGGGGTTTACTGTTCGGACTGCCTTATTCCATTGATGAAGCTAAATTGGTCATTATAGGAGTTCCATGGGAAGTTACAGTAACTTATAAAGGGGGCACTTCTGACACTCCAGAACAAGTCCTGTTGACTTCTAACCAGATTGATTTGTTTCATCCGGAGTTAGGGACTCCGTGGAAATCGGGTATAGCTTGGGACAATTCGCTGTTTTTTTTGAAAAAACACTCTCAGAACTATTCTCCTATAGCAAGACAGTATTTTGAATTCCTTGAGCGAACAGGAGTCGACCCCAATAAATCTCCCGAAACGCAAAATGTCGCAAAGAATTTAGATATCGCAAGCAATATGATGATGTCTAAGGTTGAAGGGGTTATAAAGAAGCATTTAGAAAAAAATAAGGTTGTAGGCATTGTAGGGGGGGAACATACAATTTCTATAGGGGCTGTTCGTGCACTATCCTCACAAATGCCCATTTCTATACTTCATCTTGATGCTCACGCGGATATGAGACCTTTGTATGCAGGAATGAAATTTACTCATGCTTCAGCTATTTACCATATTAGCAGTATAGAAAATGTAAAGAGCATAACAAGCGTGGGGATAAGAAATATGTCTCCTGCTGAATTTGAGATAATAAGCAATCAAGATAAATTCTACTTATTTACGGCGCATAGGATATGGGAACGTCTCTTCAAAGGAACCACGTGGGAGCAGATAGTAGAGGAAATAGTATCTTCAATAGAAACCGAAGAAATTTATATAACATTTGATATAGATTCTCTTGAGCCATCGTTGTGTCCCAGTACTGGCACCCCTGTCCCGGGGGGCTTAACTTACGCACAGTCAGTGTATTTGATAAAAAAACTTGTTCAAAGAGGCAAAAAAATAGTTGGGTTTGATATTGTTGAAGGCGGAAATAAGTTTCCCTTTGAGGTGGACCTCATTGTAAATTTGCTTTTTGAACTCTCTTGTTGGACACTACATTCTCAAAATAAAAAATCATCTTAACTTTGCAAGATGAACTTAAAATGCAAGAAATGGAGAGGATAAATAGATACGAAACAATTTTCATAGTGGACGCAGGATTGCCGGAAGAGGAAGTTAAAACCACAGCAGACAAGTTTATCAATTGGTTAAAGGAACATGGTGCCAAGATAGTAGCTGTGGTAGACTGGGGACGCAAAAAGTTCGCATACCCTATAAAAAAGAAGGAATACGGGAGATACTTTGTTGTTGAGTTTGACGCCCCCAGTCACCTTGTTCACGAACTTGAAACTGAATATTTGCGTGATGAGCGAATCCTCAGATTCCTTACAACCAAATTAGATAAATACGCCATTGAATGGAACGAAAGATGGCGAAAAAGAATTAAAGAAGAACAGAGCAAACGAAAGGAGCCCCAAACTGCTAAAACCAAATAAAATAACAGTGCTTTATGCCAATGAATGTAGAGAATACTAACGGTCAAGAGCAGAAAACGGCTGAGATTAAATACGTTCTACCGCCACGGATAGAGCGAAAGCGACCCAAAAAGTACTGTCGCTTTACCAAATACGGTATTAAGCACGTTGACCACAAAGATGTTGACTTTCTCGTCAGGTTCCTCAGCCCTCAAGGGAGGATTTTACCACGTCGCATCACAGGAAACAGGAAAAAGTGGCAGCGTCGTGTAGCGGCAGCCATTAAAAGGGCTAGGATTTTAGGGCTTTTGCCTTTCGTAACTTCTGATATTTCACAACACATAAATAAGTAATACGCCAACAAAATAAATCGTCAAGGATGGGTAAGAAGATACCAGTTATTTTAATAGAGGACGTGGACACCTTGGGCAACAAATTGGATGTAGTTCAGGTTGCTGCTGGATATGCCCGCAATTACTTAATTCCAAGGAGGCTAGCTGTGGAGGCTTCTGAGCGAAATCTTAAGTGGAGGGAACAGATGTTAGCCAAGATAGAAGCCGAACGCCAGAAGGAGCTTAAGAAAGCAGAAGAACTAAAGGAAATTCTCAAAGGAAAGGTTATTACTATCCCTGTCAAGGTCGGTGCCAATAATAAGATATTTGGTAGTGTTAATGCCTTATTACTTGCCCAAGCTTTGAAAGAACAGACTGGTTACGATGTTGACAGGAAGAATATAGAAATCCTTGAAGAGGTTAAAACGCCGGGAACCTATAGTGCCAGAATCAAAATAAAGCCAGATTTTGTTATCAATTTTACATTTGAAGTTGTTCCCGAAGCATAACACATTACTAAGCCATTGGTTATTTTGCTTCTCTTTATAGTTTTAAGGGAACTCTGTTTTTGTGAGAACGTTCTTTTATATTGAAAATAAGGTTAGTCGTGGCAATGATTAAAAAAAGCGATTATGCTTACGAGCTTCCAGAGGAACTAATTGCAGATGTACCCATTGAAGCGGAGGAAGGAAAGTTCAGAGACGATGCCCGATTACTTGTTCTGAACAGAGAAACAGGAAACATAACTCACGCTTATTTTAAGGACCTATATAAGTTCCTTGAGCCAGGTGATGTTGTTGTAGTTAACAACGTTAAAGTATTTCCTGCTAGGTTGTATGGAATTAAGGAACGCACCAATGCAAATATTGAGATATTATTACTGAGAGAGCTTGACCCTGAGTTACACTTATGGGACACGATTGTTAGTCCTGCGCGAAAAGTCAGAGTAGGAAACAAGATTGTATTCCACATTCCTACCAAAGTCATTAAGAAATTACAGAAAGGGGCTCCTCATCTACTTCAAGGAATCAAAAATGATGTTCTTGTTGCCGAAGTCATAGACAATACTACCAGTCGAGGTAGGACCGTAAGGTTTCATTATAATGGCACCTCTGAAAATCTAAGGGATTTATTAAGAGAAGTTGGCTACATGCCCATTCCACCGTATATGAAACGCAAACCTGATGACAGAGATAGGATTTGGTATCAAACTATTTTTGCAAAAGATGAAGAGGAGTATGGAATTGCAGCACATACCTCTGCTTTACACTTCACGGAAACACTCTGCAAACGCTTATTTCTCAATGATATTGATTTAGTGGAAATAACTCTGCACATAGGGGTTGCATCTTTCAACCCAATCAATGTAGAAGATTTGAAGAAGTTTCAACTGGATGCGGAATTTTTCCGCATTACACCCGAGGCTGCTAAAGTGATAAACAGGGCGTTAGCCCAGGGTAAACGTGTTGTGGCAGTGGGCACTTCCGTAGTAAGAGCCCTTGAGAGCTCTGTTAGTGCGGATGGATTTGTTCTTCCCACGGAAGGTTGGACAAACCTGTTCATATATCCGGGTTTCAAGTTTAGGATCGTGAAAGCTATGGTTACTAACTTTCACCAACCAGAAAGCACAAATATTATAATGACTGCTACCTTTGCCGGCAAGGATTTGCTATTTAAGGCTTACGAAGAAGCCATCAACCAACGATATCGCTTTCTAAGTTACGGAGACGCAATGCTAATACTGTAAGGCATAGTGACGTGGATTTTAGTGGTTGCTAGTGGTACGGGA
>JAJRPU010000038.1 GCA_024280615.1 Bacteroidota bacterium
GACGAACATCAATTGGTACGGGCGGCAGGCTATAAGTCCTTGGTTTAAGCCAGATTATTATTTCCTGTTTAGATTCTGATAATTGAATTCTTTGATTTGCAACTTCAAAATTTAAATGCTGAACAGTCATTGATATGTTCTTACAAGGCAGTTCCTTTTGCCAGAGCCCCTGTTCATCAGTTGTTCCACTACGTTTCCCATTAATCAGGATGATTGCTTCTGAAACTGGCTTTTTAGTTTCCATATCTTTAACTATTACGGTTAGATGGCACTGCTGTTGGGCATTTGCAACTGAAAACATTATAAACACAATTACCATAATCACACTAACTATTCTCATAGTCCTGTTAAGGAATATGTAGCGGTTATGCCAATGTAATATACTCTTGTTGGATAGCCACGGCTCACCAGCGGAATGGACTTGTTGTAATCAAAGAACAATTGGGTTTTCAGGTTTGTCATTGGTTCATAAGTGAAGGCTATCTTAAACTGATAAGAAATAGCACCATTAACTATTTCGCTAAGATTCTGCGACAATCTGTGTACTGTTTGTTCTCTGTAGCCATATCCACCAGTGATGGACATTCTGATAGGCTTTTTTAATCTTGGCTTAACACCTCCTATCTTGAACGGGATTCTTACATTTTTGAATTGTCCCCCAATTGTTAAAGTGCCTCTCCACGACTGGTTCTCATTAACTTGATAGTTCATAATGCTCAATTGAACGCTTCTATTTCTGTTAATAGAGAAATTAAAGTTGTATCCAGACCTAAGATTCACCTGAATTCCGAACAGTGGACTCATATTCTCATCAATAGTTACAGTGGTTATTTCATACATGGGATAGAAATCTCCACTTATTGGGTTTCGGGCTGTGTCGTATCCATTGTCTGCCTTGTAGAAGAACGACGATTTGAAGTTGGAAATCTTCAAAGACGACTTATAACTGTGGTTTATAGAAATTGAAGAGAATATAGTTTTCAGATTACCGATTCGTTGCAGTCCTGATAGTCTTATGGACCAGTTCGGTTTGGGAATTTGTGGGAAATAATTCCTCGGACCTAAATCTTCAATTGGAATTCCAGAATATGCAGCGATGAATGCAGGGATTAGGACCTGTGGCGAGTTGGGACCATAGCCGTCATAGAATCCTGGGACAGTGTCTATCTCTCCCGTTGAATATGGGTTGTTTCTCCCAAGAAGTTGAGACACTATCTGTCTATATTGCTCAAACCGTTGGAAGGTCTCTGAAGGTCTACCTCCCTTGGAAGGCTTATCAAACGTGGAAGACCACATGTTCCATGAGATAGAGAAGGTGCCTGTTGTGAGTGGCGTCAGATGGGCAAATCCCGTTCCATCACCTATAGTGTCCTTGAAAATTTCAGAATAATTGCGTGTCAAAGTTCTATTTGCATCAATGGTTATATTCAAGACTTTGAAGAAGTTAGTGGAGAGACGTCCTGTCAGTCGGTCTTCACGGGACTGTTTGAAGGGCAAGTTAAAGAATGTGTCTGTTGAAAGCCAACCTTTTTGAGCCAGTTGGGGCAACCAGGACGTATCCGGCTGATAACCAAACAGGAAGTCCCATCCTGGTCCAGAGAAAGTGCTATCCATTCCGAGCCATCTGGGCTGTAGCATAAATCCAGGCAGGGTTGTTCCCTCCCTAATAGTGTAAGTAAGAGAAATGTTATTCCAACCTTCAATAAGTCCCTTAATTATTTTTCCAGTAGTTGTTTTGGGTTTGGCAGGTGCTCGTGGTGGCTTAGGTTTCTTTGGTTTGGGACCGGGGTCCTTGCCCATTGCCTTACGTGCCTTCCACTTTTCAAGCCTTACTTTCCATCTTTGAAGGTCTCGCTTATATCTCATTGATGGGCTAACTTGTTCCTTTATCCACCAATATGTATTATGAAGGTTTCTCCACATTTTTCGCGGTCTGGCTCCCATAGTGAATCTGGTTTCCCTGCTGTTGGATATAGTGTTTCCGAAGGACTGAGAAGCCGGTGGTGCCCACTCCCATTTGTAGTTCGCTTTGTAATTAATGTCTCCATAAAGCCAGTTTATAATAGGGAATTTGTCAAGGGGCACCTTGTAGTTTGCGTTGAAATCGTGAGTGTATAGTTGAGGCATGCCGAACCTACTCATGTTTTGCTGAACTATTTGGCGTTCTTCTCTGGTGTCTACTGGTCCTTCTGGCTCAGGAATTAGAGAGGTTGCACGGGCAGTAAGATTCATTCGCAGGGACCGAAATGGATTATATGTAATTGAATGGGTTCTGTGCCACAGGAATTCTTTTTCGTAATAAGGTGGGATAGGCACTTCTCCCACTGTTAATGACCTGAGTTGTTCCATCATGAATTTGCGGTCCCAGTCATAGCCCACTTTGATGCTTTGTGGCAGGAAAGAAAGATTGAATTCCCTTAGCCATCTAAGGTGTTTCTTATTGGCTTTAATTTTCAGCTTGAATGGTTCCCAAGGTTTGGCTGTTAGCGAATAAGAGTATTGTGCTCCAATTCTGTAGTCTCTTCTGAATCGTTGTTGAATGAACGGGTCTCTGTATCTCTCCTCTTTATATGTTCCCGAGAAGGACAGGTTGGAAAGGTCCCAAGGCATTGGCTTACCGCTCTTCCCAGTCCGGATTTTCCGTATGTCAGTGAAAGTAATGGACCTGATATCCCGAGCGGTTTGGACAACATTCTTCAAGGAATCTCTTAATTTTTCGGGCAAAGCAGCCATATATTCTTTAAGCACAATGTCTGTCTCAAAAGGATGATATCTTGGTGTTGATACCTGATTTGAATAAGCCAGATATACAGGCATTTTGATGGACTTAAATAGGAACTTGCTCAGGTCAGTGCCAATAGCGAAATCAACTCCTTGGAAATAGTCCTGCCTTCTTTCTGTAATGGTTTGGTTAAGTGCTCCAAATCCGGGCGTATGCATTTTACCGGCAAGGCTAATGTTTGCCACGTCTGCAAGGGCTATGTCAACACTTGCTTGAGCGGCACTGCCACCATAGTTCTTATATCCTGCCACTCTCAATTCATTGAACCACACTTCCACACATCGGGACCCAGTGCCATCCGCTGGATTTGTAATTCCAAGCATCATTGTTTGAACCCTACCGAGGTCTGGCTTACCAACTATTCTGATTATGTGTCCATTGGGCAGAACATAATCAAATGGTTTGTTGACTGGATAGCCCTGTTCATCCCTTATTCGCTTTATAATGACGAGGGAATCAAGCAGTATATTTATCCTGTTTTCTACGGGCCAGACCAGTTCAGGGTCTTCTGTTCCATAAGGCGTCAACTTCAAAGGGACAATGTACTCATAATAGTTTTCTGTGAAGTCATAACCTAATCTAAGGAATGCGTGCATTTCTCCATCCTGCAATGGGTTGCCGGGCACCTCTTCTGCATGTATAAACATTCTGAGTCGTTCAAATTGTCGCAGGTCAACACCTGCTTCTTTATACACTGCCCTTGAATCACCATCTTCAAGGTTGCAAACCTTTAAAGCTAAGGATTGCTCATTTTGTTCAACTGCCACTCCACTGATGCTTGACGGAAGAACCTCCCGCTGAACCCCCGGTGGCAATACATAAGGGATTGGTTCCCGTTCACTGTTCTCCTCAATGTTAACTACGGAAACATCAAAGTCTGTCTCCTGAACATCATCGTTTATAATAACTTCTCCTGGTTGCTTAAGGTCATATTCATAAATACGCCATGTGCTACCTACAAGGGCTACCCTTGCGAACCGAAGGATTGCTGTTGTGTCCCATCCGTGTAATATCATTCTGATGAATCGTATGGAACGGAAGTCTGATATGCCTCCTGTCTTATGTTGATACTTTCTTATGGGAATCCGTATCTGGTACCATCTTACTTGCTCTGTGTTTCCGTTAGGCAAGGTAACTTCTGCGGTTACCATGTCTGTTACATATCCATTGCCGGGTTGCAAATCCGCTGGTGTTATTCTAACGACATATTGGTAATAGGCTTCTGCTTGATTAAGTGTATTGTCTTCGTTAAGGTCCTCGTTATCGGGGTAGTTTGTTGCTGAAAAGACCTGTTCTCCTTCTCCGCCGACTGGTGAGTTGCCCTCTGGATTGCTATAATACTTATAAAGGTCAAGGATAGGCAACTCCTGTGCTATAAGTTCTGGGTCAAGGTAGTGTTTGAAGTTATCATGAGATGGGTCTTCAGCGAACCGTTGATAAGCCTCAGGCGAAAGGATTGGTTGAATATTTCCGAGATAGTCAGTTCTGAAGATGGCTTCTGCTTCGTCAGGTATTCCGTCCAAACCAACATCTTGAGCGGTTCTTGTTGCTGGGTCGTTGTCAAAAGTTCTGGTTATTGGAGGGAACTTAGGCACAAGTCCCCAGATGGTTGTGTCTGCTATGGCTGGGTCATCTTCTGGTCCGGGCAGTCCGTTTTCGTATGCGAGTCGGCTGTCTGAAAGGACATCTTCCGAAACATTACCAAGGTGAATGTATAGTTCTCCGCCTTTAGCAAATGGGTCATACACAAATGGGTCCATCAGCCACAGTTCAATATATTCAATTCCTGCCTGTTCAAAATCAGTTACATATAGGGACTGAGTTATTCCTGCCCATCTTTTTTCAGGATTTGTAAGATAACCATCCGGAGTCAATTCAGTTGTGTAGTTGTATGGTCCTGGTTCATTGGGATAATAGGCAAGGTTAAGAGTCGTGATTCTCAATGGGGTGCCCAGTTCACTGGCTTTCTGTGGAAACACTTCCTGTTCAAGCACTTCCCTGACAAAGTGATTTGAAACAATGTCAGGATTATTTTTAACGTAATCGGGAGTTCTTGTGGTGTGGTCATAAAAGACAGGGTCTATAGAGAACCAAGACAGGTGTGCCCGGTTGTAATTAACCGCAAGAGAGTTAATAGAATCTCCTTCTGTTAAAATGGGTTGTCCGTAATAGTCAACCATTTTCTGCGGTGTTGCGGCGAGTTTCCAAGCGGTTACTGGCAACCGAATGTCATAATAATGCCTTACTCCTTCAAAATCGTCAAGATAAATTGTTGCATTTTTGTCATTTTCAAGCCTCACTGCCTTATTTTCCTTTGGCATGAAGTGGGCGAATTCAAGGCGTGCCCTCACCTGAGAGTGTTGCTTGCTTGCAATCCCCGGTAATTTGTTAACCAATTGGGTGAGCCACATAGAAGGCGATGAATAAGTCAAATCGGCTCCCACTATTTCATTGGTCACGGGAATAGTGTTCATATCAACTTTATAGGTATAGGTTTGTTCAGTGAGACGTAGCCACGTTGCCCCCAAGGACAGGTTTTTGTTAATCCAATAATCAAATCGGGTTCCTATGAAGAATTTCCTTGTTGCCAAAATAAAATCCTGAGATTCAAAAGTTACATTGACTGGTTGTCCGGACTGCAAAATAGCATCGTTTATGATTCTAACTTTTCCGAGCATGTAGTCCACCGTGTAGTCTTTGCCTTCTTCAAGGGTCCTGCCCCCCACTGTTACCCTCACCGACCCCTCTGGAATATTCATTCTGCCAAGGTCTATGGTACTTCCAGCAGCTGATTTATATCTAACACGAATAACATATCTGTTTTTGTTGGCTTTTTGACGAGCCTGAACCTTTGTTGTTGTGTAAAGTTCTTCATAAACGTATTTCCCCCAGAGATGCGGTTCTGAAGCAAGGGCATCTTTAATTGTTTTGCCGAAGGGCTCAAGGACAGGGAAAATGACTCGTCCCCTTTGAGGGTCAATGGTTATTCCCGGCAAGAAATCAAAAACTCCATCGGAACGGGGTTCCCCTTGTTTGTTCACTTGATCAACCTTCAAGACCCTGATGAGCGGAACTCCTTGAATAGAACCTTCTGGAATATACCTTTTATATCCACCTCCTGGGTCAATATAGTAAACATCAAGATAGAAATCTTCTGGACTAATCTGCCAAGCCCTCAACGGGTAAATGTTTTTCATCATTAATTCCCATATGGGCAGGTCAACGAAAACCCCCGAAGACTTAAGCATTTTCAGAAACAAGACTTGGTCGTTATTTTCACCAATAGGCACTTCGTCGGAAAACTCACCCACTCTGTAGACCTCCCCGTTGTATGTGTATTCATAAGCCACTGCAAGAACTTCGTTAGGTTGTAAACTAATATTCAAAGAAATGAAGCCAGGTTCCGGATAGAGCGTGTATTCATTTTGCGATAGTTTCCTTGCATATACCTTTTCAAAGTCTTTAATATATTCCAGTCCCAGTTTTTGAAGTTCTTGAACCACTGTGTTTGAACTCCGAGCGTTTGGATTGCTATTTAGCGTTGCATAAAGCGTGTTTGCATCATTGGAAGGCAAATTGCCTGCATTCGGTTTCTTGAAAGCACTCTTATATGGATTGGGTTCTCCAAGGTCCATCAGTGCAACTACCTCCCGGGCGTTCTCCGGTCTGCCCTGAGTGTTGGTTATCCACACTTCTATCCTCGTAATTCTAACATTGGACTTTATCTTCGGCAGTTCAGAAAGGGCTTGTTCAAAGTTGTTTCTGAAATAGTGAGCCAAAAGGAAGTGTTTGTTTTCCTCATATTCATCTGCTTTGATTTCCACTGTTTGGGTCTGCGCTCCCCCTTGGAAAGTGATTGTTTGTGTTTGGCTTTGTTTCTGAGAAGCCACTGCCGTTACAGTCAATCTACCAAATTGAAGTTTTGTTTTTATACCCATTAGTTGCTGTGCACCGGTAATGAGCGAATTTTTTAATGGGAAAGAAACGTTTCCTGCTTCAATCTCCTTAATAATGTGGTGTTCCTTGCCCTCATATCTTAGTCTTATCTGGTTGTTGAAGTTTAATTGAGCCTTAGAATCAAAATTGAAGTTGATTTTCATCAAATCGCCTATTGACCCAACCACGCTGAATCGCATATCAGTATTGAAGTCTGGAGAGCCTATCCTTCTGAATCTCTCAGGTAACAACGGATTGTCCGTTTTTGTATGCTTATATCCCACTGTTAGGCTGACTTCTCCTGTTGGTCTGATGCTCACAAAGTCACTCCCGAAAATGTTGAACACACTTGAGTCAAGCCCTGGTAATTCTGGTCCCCTGCCTTTTTGAAGTGTTGATAACCTAACACGACCACCTTCCAGTTCCACTTCGCTGTCTCTACTGTCCATCCAATATAAATGAGACCGTTGTTGTTCTTTCCATCGCATGAATTCTTCGTGGGTCATATAGATTGGGGGTCTGACGTCCACTCCCTCCCTATGGAAATGAATGAAGTAGCCTCCTGTTAGTGAATCGTATTCAACAAGCGTATCTATCTGGTCATGAGGAACTTGTGGAATGGTATCCTGAGCCCCAATGTGTGTAGCTAGTCCACTAAATAACGCAATACCCGTTGCCGTTAAAAGTGCTACAAACCATCTTCCCATATGTCCAACGTGTGGAATTTTAACGCAAAATTGATGCATTTATGATATAGTTTGATTTGGTCTTAAACCACAATGGACATAGGGTTCTTGTTTTAAACCACAGTGTCGCACAGAGTTAAACTCAGAGGACACAGAGGAACACTTTGAGTCAAATAACATAAGAACTCTGTGGAACTCAGCTTTTACTCAGTGTAACTCGGTGAGATATTTATTAAACCACAGTGTCGCACAGAGGAAATTAGTTATAATTATGTTAATGAATCTTAAATTGCGATTGTTGAAATCTTCGTTAATAAATGTTTGGAGTCTGCGTGGCATAGCCATCCACCGTAGGAACACTTCATTGTCAAAAAAGAATCCTTAGCCAATTGTTTCAATCTGTTCTGGTTTGTGCCCAGCAAGATAAAATTCCTGATTGTCTTGCGCAATGCTGTTAGTCTGACTTCTTGGTTTTGAAGCAAGTTTCTCATTTGTTGGAACCGATGGAACATTCTTTTCAATGTGGTTGTGCGAACCAGTGTCCGGCGTGCCCAAACGACATATCCCACGAAATCTATCCCATATCGCACTGGTTGAACGACTTGTTTGTTTGGATGGAGCGACAATTTTAGGTGTTTCCTCAGAAAATGGTCAATTTCGTTGAGAATGGCTTTCAACGGTGTTTCTTCCGAACTTAGAATTACAAAATCATCAACATATCTAAAATAGTGCGTTAGTTTGAGTTCGTGGACGATGAACCTGTCCAGTTCGTGTAGATAGATTGCGGCGAAGAGTTGGCTGGTGGCATTGCCAAGGGGCAAGCCCATGTCTTGAGGACAATTGAATAATGTTTTGTGAGGGGGGAGCATTTTTATGAGAGAGCGAGGACAGGTAACATAAAAGTTTTTTGTTGGGTCAGAGAAAATGATTGTTTGAGCCACGTAGGTGAGCCATTGGTAATATGGATGATTTTCAATGTGTTTGAACCAGTGTCTGTTTAATAGGTGC
>JAJRPU010000039.1 GCA_024280615.1 Bacteroidota bacterium
GCTTCCCAGAATTCAGGGCTTTAATTTTATGAGGACGCAAGCTTTATTAACATCTCTTGTTTCATGAGACCACTGAATTAATTAGAGCCATTACAAAGTGTTTGAAACTATTACACTGTACATTTTTATGTTTTGTTGTATCGCAAAGATAAAACAAAATTTGTGCCGTTATAAGGTTTTTTAAGAGTACACGAAGATATTAAATTATTACTCTATCCCTTGATGCTATTGGATTTAGTAAAGATTCTAATTTCGGAACCCAAGTTATATTACGTAACATTCACATGATTAGGTGCACTTCTTATCACATACGGCAGGTGCATCCTCTCAAAGTGGTTGGTCTTTTTTAGGTTAAACCCTTACTTAAAGAACAGCTTAGTATATACGTTATTCACTTTAATAACATAAGCCCCTGCATCCAGTTCATAGTACAGCTTCTCTAAGGCATTATTAGCCTCTTCAATTGACATTTTTTCAGAAGCCCAAACGAGGGTTCCATCCATAGCATAAATGGCTACGTCAACAACCTGATGAGATTCTGATACTATTAGATAAGGATGTGGCATGGAGGCTATATAGATTTGTTTTACGTCTTGTGGCTCAAGCACTACATAGTTTGACCGTATAAGATTGCCTGCGTCATCAACTGCTTCAACCCATGCCAGTTGTGGAGACCACGAATAATTCACTGATAGCATATATTCAGTAGCATTATGTTCCGGACATAAAGTATCTATTTTGCCATCGGAGTGTTTGAGCATTAGTCTCTGGGTAACAACTGTGTGGTTCCCACCGTAAAACTTCCATTTAAACTTTACAGAGCCTTCTGTTCTTTCCACAGAGAGTAATATATATGCTTCTTGGGGTAATACAATGCATCCATCAGTGACCCCATAAGTCAAGGAACCATCTGGATTGACTATTATGCTTTCACCATTTTGATTAACAAAATTGCACCTGTCATAAGTAATATCCTGAGAACAGGATGGACTAAAGGTAGCTGAAAGAGTTTGGTAGCGACTGCTTCCAGTGCACTTTGTAGAATTACCGAACCGACCGGTTCCATCAGTGGTATTATTAGCAAAGAGTACATATATGGGACCTTGACCACAATGATTGGAAAAATTGTAAGTTATTGTTGGAGGATTCCCCGTAAAAACTAACAAGAGAGCGTTTGGGGGCAAAGGATTATTACTTACTGCATCAACAAAAAGAGGTGGGGAACAACCTGCCGCGGCATTTAATGCACTAACATATCCAGGGTTGCTCACAAAGGTTTGCGTACCACATCCACTATTGCAGTAACACCCAATGCCAATCGTTGGACAGCACAGCTGAAGTTGGTTAACATCCAAGCCAGTAGGACCTGTATTTATCAAGACATATTCATTGAAGCCTTCTTCAGTACCAGGACCACAAGCATTAATTAAGAATTTTTCTATGTAAGGGCATGTTTGGGCAAACGAAGTCATAACCCCAACAACAAATGATAAAAGCCCCGCGAATAAAATTCTAACACTCATATTCGCCTGATTTAAAGCCTTTTTGCTTGTGTTTCTGATATTCAAAGTTACAAAAATTTAATTTAACGGACAAGTGTTTTCAAAATCTTTCAAATGGAGTAATTCAGATTAGCGTTCTAATGATATGCCTAATACGGCTGTTGCAGTTAGAAGTGTAGATTCACAAGGTCAAGGTTTTGTATTGGAGGAGGCAGGAACTGATTGCACCTACCCTTGTTTGTGATTATGTCTCTAAGCATTGTTGAACTAACATGTGAATATTCTGGTTTGGCAAATAGGAATACTGTTTCTATTTCCCCGTTACTTAGCTCTCTGTTTATATGTGCAAGGGTTTTTTCGTAATCAAAATCAAAAAGACTTCTGATTCCTCTGATGATAAATTTTGCCCCAACCTTACGGCAGAAATCTACTGTCAAGCCATCATATAGATAAACGCTAACATTGGGAACATTCTCAAAGGTTTTCTTTACAAGATGTTGCCTGACTTCCAAAGGGAACAGACATTTTTTGTTTATGTTTCTTCCAATGCCAACAAAAATGTGGTCAAACATTTTTAAAGCTCGCATTACTATGTCCCAATGTCCTATAGTTATGGGGTCAAAGGAACCGGGAAAAACAGCTGTGTTCCGCCTCTCAGATGACATAGTTTCTATTTTAAAAGTTCTAATGTGCCATTTGCACTAAATTAAAAATTAAACCTTACATTTTAGATGTGCCATCATCAAACGGCACTTTATTGCCTGCTATTTAGAGCATTACCTTAATCAATGAAACATTCAACAATCCAATAAACATAATAGATGTAAAGACATAACGACAATACACTATCAGTAACGCATCATTTAAAAACACCAGATTAATGTTGCTATCGTAAAATTCCCACAATAGGTATCTTTACAAAAATTTTTGAGCAAGATGTCATTTGTGCATTTGCATCTTCACTCACAGTATTCGCTATTGGACGGGGCAGTTAAGTTGAAAGATTTAATGAAAGTTGTGAAGGAACACGGTTCGCCGGCTGTTGCCCTCACTGACCACGGCAATATGTATGGCACTTTCCAATTTGTTCAGCTTGCTAATGAGGCTGGTATAAAGCCCATTGTAGGTTGTGAGGTTTACTTAGTTGACAACATGCACGAGAAATCTGCAAAGGAGACGAGATATCACCAGTTATTGCTTGCGATGGATGAAGAGGGATTTCGGAACTTGTCAAGGATAGTAAGTCTCGGGTTTCTTGAAGGATATTATAGCAAGCCCCGTGTGGATAAGGAATTAATAAAGAAATACAGCACAGGACTTATTGCCACGTCCAGTTGCCTGCAAGGTGAAATTCCACAAGCCATTTTGAAAGGGGATATTGAAAAAGCAGAGGAATTACTGAAATGGTGGCTGGATGTCTTCGGAGAGAACTATTACATTGAATTGCAAAGACACGGAATTCCCGCCCAAGATAAATTGAACATAGCTCTACTGCAACTGGCTGATAAATACTCTATTCCTGTTGTAGCTACTAACGATGTGCACTATTTGCATAAAGAGGATTATGAAGCCCACGATGTTTTATTATGCATACAAACAGGCAAAAAAAAGAATGACCCGAAGCGGCTCAGATTTGAAGTAAATGAGTTCTATTTGAAGAGTCCAGAAGAAATGAAAACTCTGTTTGCTGACATTCCACAAGCCATTGAGAACACCCTTGCCATTGCAGATAAAGTCAAATCTTTATCTCTAACAAGTGATGTATTATTACCCAAGTTTCCTATACCTTCCAAATTTTCCAATGCTGACGAGTATTTACGTCATCTAGCTTTTGATGGTGCTAAACAGAAGTTCGGGGACCCTATACCAGAACACGTACAACAGAGACTTGAATATGAGCTTGGAGTAATCAAAAGAATGGGTTTCAGTTCATACTTCCTGATAGTCAGAGATATCATAGAAGGAGCCCAAAAGATTGGAGTGCGAGTTGGTCCGGGGCGCGGCTCTGCCGCCGGTTCCCTCGTGGCATATACTATTGGAATTACTCAAATTGACCCATTGAAGTACAACCTTTTGTTTGAACGATTTCTAAATCCAGACAGGATAAGCATGCCTGATATAGACATTGATTTTGATGACCGGAACCGTGAAAAGGTAATAAATTATGTGGTTAGCAAATATGGTAAGGAATATGTCGCACATATAATCACATTTGGTTCCATGGCAGCCCGCTCTGCTATAAGGGATGTTGGTAGAGTTCTCGGATTTAAACAAAGCGAAATTGAAGAGATTGCAAAACTAATTCCTGATGCCGGACAGGGCAAAACACTCAGTGTGGCTCAAGCCCTGCAGACAGTACCCAAACTTCAACAACTATATGAAACAAATGAACGAATAAAGGAATGGATTTCCATTGCTATAAAACTGGAAGGTTCTATAAGGCAAACAGGTGTTCATGCCGCAGGGATAATTATTTCCCCGACCCCGCTGCTGGACACTATTCCCATTGCTTCACATAAAGACATGGAATTACCCATCACCCAATGGGAATACGCTGACGCGGAAGCCGCAGGACTGCTCAAAATGGATATTCTGGGACTGGCAAATCTCACAATAATCTCTGACACACTGGAATTTATAAGGAAGCGAAGAGGAAAAGATGCGGTCCCAGACATAGACAATGTTCCTCTTGATGACCCTGCAACTTTCAAGTTATATCAAGAAGGACGCACTATCGGAACTTTCCAGTTTGAGTCTGAAGGGATGCGAAGATATTTAAAACAGTTGAAACCCACTGTCTTTGAGGACCTGATTGCTATGAACGCCCTTTACAGACCCGGTCCAATGGATTACATTCCTTCTTACATAAGACGTAAACACGGACAGGAAGCGATAACATACAAGCATCCAGATATGGAGCCTATTCTAAAGGACACCTACGGAATTATGGTTTATCAAGAGCAGCTTATGATGGTTGCCCAGAAGCTGGCTGGGTTCACCCCGGGAGAAGCAGACACACTCCGAAAAGCAGTAGGTAAGAAAAAGGCAGACCTAATAGCCAAACTAAAAGAAAAGTTTATTGAAGGGTGTGTAAACAATAATATTCCTAAGGAACTTGCAGAAGAAATCTTTGCAGACATAGAGAAATTCGGTCAATATGGATTCAACAAAAGTCACGCCGCTGCTTATTCATTCCTTGCTTTCCAGACCGCATATCTAAAGGCACATTATCCTGCTGAATATATGGCTGCATTACTATCTAATGCCATAAAGAAACCAGACAGTATGCTTCTCTATCTCAATGAAGCCCGTTCAATGGGTATTAAGATTCTGCCACCGGACATCAATCAGAGCGATATTGGATTTACAGTCACTAAAGAAGGGCACATCAGGTTTGGTCTTGGAGCCATTAAGAACGTAGGTTCAGAGATTGTAAGTAAAATAATTAAGGAGAGGGAGAAAAATGGACCATTTAAGAGCATTTTTGACCTTGGACGCCGTGTGCCAGGACTCAACAAGAAAGTTTTGGAATCACTGGTCTGGTCAGGAGCTTTTGATTCCTTTGGTCATCCAAGGGAGGTATATGCTATGCAATTGCCCCGCAAACCGGAAACAGCTATTGAATATGCTGCCAAGCTGGCTAGCAAGAAAAAGAGCATACCCGCAGGACCTACCCTGTTCTCACTTGACCAACTGGCTTCAACAAATAATGACCCTGAACTGCCAAAACACAATATCACGAACAAACGAGAGAGACTTATCAAAGAACATGAAATGCTCGGATTCTTCATATCAGCTCATCCCCTTGACGATTTTAAATACCTATATAATGTGTTGCCAATAACTACTATTGCCGAGGCACACCAGAAGGACGGCATAGCTACGTTTATGGTAGTGCCAGTTAAAATTGATGATAAAGTAAGTAAGAGTGGCAACATATATTACACTGTTGTTGTTGAAGATTTTACAGGCATCCAAGAATTGCGAATTTTTGAAAGTGACTATGAATTGTGGAATCACTTGCTTCAAGTTGGTGAGCCAATTATTATCACTGCAGAAGTCTCAAAAGATGTAGTTGATGAAAGGGTTCAGTGGAAAATAATTAAGATTTCCCTGCCCGAAGAATTCATTTCTCAAAATGTTAGTGGGGTTCATATAAGTCTACCAGTAGAAAAAGCAACTAAGGAATTGGCAATAGAAATCAAAAAGTTACTAACTACTAGCAACAAAAAAGGCAAGAAACTGTTTTTTGAATTATCTCTCAATGGTTCAAGTGTTTCTGCTCATTTCTCTTCAGAGTATGCTGTACCTGCTCAACCAGATAAACTATCATCGTTATATAAGTTGATTAGTTCCTCTGGTGGAACCATTACATGCCTTATTCCGAATATGACTAATGGAAAGAAGAATGGCAAAACAACTTCCAATGGAAAAAAAATTGCTTAGCGAACTGCCCCCCAAGGAATTTGACTTGCAAGATGCCACTTCTTTAGAAGAAGCCATCAAACGCATATATACTATCACAAAGAGGCTGAGGAGTGAGTGCCCTTGGGACAGGGAACAAACCTTTGATTCCATAAGGCATCTCACTATTGAAGAAGTATTTGAACTGTCCGATGCAATTATTAAAAAGGACTGGGAAGCCATTCAGGAAGAACTTGGCGATGTCCTTCTTCACGTTATGTTCTATTCAGTAATGGGTGAGGAGCAGGAAAAGTTTAACATTGTGGAGGTGATAAACAAGTTATCTAACAAACTGATAGAAAGGCATCCGCACGTGTATGGTACCCTTACCGTTGACAATGCTTCTCAGGTAAAGCAGAATTGGGAGAAAATAAAAAATAAGAAGGCGAAGCGAAAGTCTGTTTTGGATGGGGTTCCCGATTCAATGCCTTCGCTCATCAAAGCATACAGGCTTCAGGAAAAAGCCGGTCAATATGGCTTTGATTGGAATAATTCTGAAGATGTAAGAGAGAAAGTTCTTGAAGAATTAAAAGAACTTGAAAAAGCTAGTTCTCAAGCAGAGAAGGAAAAGGAACTTGGCGACCTACTGTTCGCCCTAGTGAACTATGCCCGGCATCTGGGCATTAATCCAGACACAGCTCTTGAATTAGCAAACAAAAAGTTTAAAGAACGGTTTCAAAAAATTGAAGAAGAAGCCCGAAAAAGAAATGTTCCGCTTGAACAAATGACCCTTGAAGAAATGGACAGAATATGGAACAAAGCAAAGGAAAGTGAAAAATAAGCCCATCGTTGTTATTGGAGATGTCCACGGCAGGTTTAATGCATTGAAAAAACTCACTGCCAAGCTACCTAGGGATGCCGAAGTTATATTGGTTGGGGACTTAATAGACAGAGGTCCCGAATCAGTTAATGTATGTCAATTCGTAAGAGAGAAGGGCTGGCAAGTCATACTTGGTAACCACGAATGGATGATGATAAACGCATTTGAGAACCCCATAATGATGGATCTGTGGCTCAGTAATGGTGGATATAAAACTCTTGAAGACATAGAAAACAAAGCTAACGAACTAAATGTGCATACAAATCAGATAATTGATGACTTGCTAAGTTGGTTCAAAAGATTCCCGCTTTATATGGAAATATCCCTGCCTTATACTTCACTACTTATTACTCACGCAGGCGTCAAAACAGGATTATCTTCATGGCAAGAAGCCCTTTCCATTCCTCTGGATGCACCAGACTCAATAATATGGTATCGTGGTCCCCTGGGTGATTTTGAAGGCATTACTCAGATTTGTGGGCATACACCCGTGCCTCATGGTCCCACAAAAGAAGGTAATAATTGGCGGATAGACACAGGTTGTACGTACACTCATCACGGACTAGGATACTTATCTGCTATTATTTTTTATAACAATAAGCCTCAGCCGGAAATTTTAAGAGTTAATTGTTTTTCCTAAGTGAACTTTTTAAGAATAAAAAGCATTTTTTATAAAAAATATTAGCGTATGGTTGTTCTAACCCCAGAGCAAATAAGGGATTTTGATGTTGACACATGGGCTATTAGAGTTTTTCTGAAAGCCTTAGAATTAATAGGAGGTCCTAGGAAACTAATGGAATACAGGAACTTGACGTGGATACCCAGTTTAATGGTTGCTTCTTATGCCATTGTGCTAAAAGAATTAGCATTGAAAACAGAAGATGAAATTGCGGAGTTTACGGGCGTTTCAAGGCAAACAGTAAGGAATATTTTGCGTGCAGATGAGAATCTGGGAATAAAAAAGATAATGGGAGAGATAGAGAGCAAGGATGTGAAAGTGCACACTGCCGGAGCCCTCGCTAAATTAGCATTGAAAGAAATTAAAGAGGGAAGAGACCATATAGTCATTTTCTCAAAAGCATTTGAGATAGCTTATGAATCGTTGGGCATCACATGGCCCATTGAAGTGCTTAGACGAATCAAAGGGCTTGATTTTCCTGTTGAGAAAAACCAATTGATGGAAAGACTGGCTGGATTAACCATCGAGGGGAAACAAGCAGAAGAAATCCTTGAACAGATTAGTTATCCCGTTGTATCACCAGCTGAATTGCTGCACAAGATAAAACAGGCTCTTGGATAAAATTGGAACGATATACTTCCCTTAATTGTTTTGTAATAATAGATTAACAAATTAAATTCTTGGACAAAATTGGAATGATATGGTTATACGAAAGGAACACGCATTAGCTTTAAGGCATCTGTGGAAACTCGCACAAAGTAATAAGCTTGCCCAAATTGCTGACATAGAGGAAAATGTTAGGGAGGAGCTGGATTTTGCAGGCTTGATAACTTATCCAGACCCATTACACATAAAGTTGACATATTCTGGGATGCAACTGGCTGGGTTACTGGAAAGGCTTTATGAATTGAAAAAATTTACTGTTACAGAGCAAGTATCAGAAAAGGAGGAGTATGAGTATAGAGGTTTGGCAATCCCTGATGAATGGAGTGATGAATGGCGATGGATAGGCAGTGAAGTGATTGCTTTGCTGGATAGTGCTCATAGGGCTGGTCAAGTTGGTCCTTATGGACGGGATGTCCTTATGGAAAGGGGTTTTGCAAGGATTGTCCGCGACAAAGCAACTAAGAAGGAAAAATGGCAATTGACCGAGATCGGAGAAGAGGTTCTTAAGATTTACAATTCAATAACACCTAGGATAGAAATTGATAATGAACTTGCTGATTTGATTCGGAGGATTCCTATTGGTCCTGCACCATCTTCTCAATTACCCACTGGCTCACATGAGGAACATCTTCTGGAGAATATGAGGCTTATTGCGTATTCCGTGCCTAAATCAGACATTTTTGCATTCACCGCATTGGGTCAGGCTGTAAAAAAGGCTTTGACAACAGGTGGTTTCGGAAGTGGAATTGTCCTCTCTGAAGATTTAATGATAAGCCTGTGGGAACTGGTTGATGGTAAGGAAATCACAGAAGAAGCACTTATTGCCCTTATGGAGCTAGGCTATATAGATGATTCAAAAGAATTACTACCTGCTGGAGAATGGTTACTAGAAGCATACAGGCTCTGGAAGGAAGGGTCCCGCAAGGAAGTATGGACATTTTCCATTGAGGAGGAAGAAGTTGCAGTATTGAAAACCATTTCAGAACTGTGGAGCAAATATGTGGAGAACCCAAGGGATAACATACCTACATTTGAACACATCAGACGAGAAGTGATAGATAAAAAAGTTAAAGAATACAAGCGCCTTGTTGAGCAATATGGCAGGAAACTAAAAGAAATGCCGGAGAAATATCGTCAGATAGCAAGTCATTTTATGGAAGCCAAAGATATGGCACGATGGTATGATGAAAACTTTGACTTATGGGCAGTGCTCTACTCCCTTGAGTCTTTTGAACTAATTAAGGCTGAGGTCAATGAGGCAGGGAAAGAAGTATTCACTTTAACTGAAATTGGCAAGAAAGTTCTTGAGGACCAAGAAAGAAACACGAGAGACATTTCATCAACTGGTGTGAAGGCAATTACAATGTGCCGAAAAACCTTCTCTGCACCTAATAAGGAATGGTTTGACACTGCTGTTGAAGAAAAACTTATAGGTACTTCCGAGCCCACTCACTCTGGTTTAATGTATGCCCGACTTGCAGAGACAATAGTCAGAACACCTTTCCTTACCAAGTATGGTATGATGATATTCAAAGCCATTCCAGAAAAGGGTGTAACCGTTGATGAGATATACGAAATGTTTGAAAAAGAAATAGGTCGTGAGAAAGTCAGATGGGTTTTAGAGAAATTGGAAGCACGTCATCTCATTGAAATCCTTCCTGATGGAAACATTGTTGAGACCGAAGCAGGCAAGAAGATGGATATGGCACTGAGCGGAGTTCCCACAAGCATTGGGTTCCCTCTTAATCCTCTAATTGTAAGGCTTTTAAAAGCTCTCAAGGAAGTGGGAACCCTGTATGTAAAGGAGCATAAGGTGAGAATCTTGCCCCGAAATATTGAAAAAGCTATCAAATTAAGTGGCTTGTCCCCAGAAACATTTAAGAAAATGTTTAAAGTGGCTGAGCTCGCAGGCTGGGTCGGGAAATCATCAATTACCAGTGCTGGTCTTTGGCTACTGGAGGCTGTTGAACTAATGCAACCAAAAGAAGAACTTATTGGCTTGGTTCATGAACTATCCCCAGAAGAACACATTCAAACTACCGTATGATATGTTTAGTAATCTTTTCGTGTTATGTATTAGTCAAACATATTAATTAAATATGCACGGTTGTTTATCATAATTATGTGTGGGGCAGAGGGAATTTTTATTTGTTTCTCACTAAATATGGTGCCTTGCCAAAGAACCGCACCGTTCACTCCATAAATACCAATTGTCGCAGGAACATCACAAGTTAGTAGAATAGATTGGTTAAAACTTCTGATGGAGCAGGGAGATAAACTGGCTATATCTTCTACATCATTTACTGCATAAACACGTATGGAGTCTTTCATGGCTGTACACCAAGCACTATCTAATACTGTTAATGAATATATTCCAGGGTAAATATTTGTCAGATCCTCTGTTTGTGAGCCGTTGCTCCAAATGTATCTATAGGGTGGTATTCCTCCAAATACTGTAATGTCAATAGCTCCATCGTTACATGAATTACATGATGCATCAGTTATATTGTCAACACTTATTATTATAAAGGGTGGCTTGTTTAATGTTTTATAACCAACAGTTTGATTAAGAGGTAAAACAGTGTCTGAAAAGACAGCATTTAGAACTGTAACGCCAGAATCAATAACAAATCCAGAACCCTCTATGCCACCAGCATCAGCTAAGCATACGTCAGAACAATGTAGACGCCAAGAGGAATCTAAGCGTACAAAATATATATCTGATCCGCCTAAGTTCCAACTTGTGGCAACTCTTCCTACGATAATTATATCTCCATTAAAATCTGTTGTTGCTGCAAAGCAATAATCATCTCCCTCTGTGCCAATGGATAGTGTTCTCAGTAGATTTCCTGCTGTGTCTAATTCAATTATATAACTATCTGAAAGTCCCTGTCCTATTGACATAGTAGTACCGCAAGATAAAATTGTGCCTTTAGGAGATATTGTTACAGAGTGGGCTATCTCATTACTATATAAACCAACAGTTTTAACCCACAAAACACTACCATTGTTAGTTATCTTTGCTATGTACATATCCCATCCACCCCCTCCATAGGTACTAGTTTGTCCTGAGACAATGAAGTGAGAATCTGTTAGTTGGACTATGGAGTTTGCTATTTCTGTATTGCTTCCACCTATTGCTATGTCCCATAGAGGTGTTCCATCATAGCCAAGCTTAACTATATACATGTCTCCTCCACCTTGTCCGTAAGAATATGTCCTACCAACCACTATCACGCCACCGTCAGGGGTCCATATTATATCTTCACCTGTATCGCCTGCTGTTCCACCTACTACAATACTCCATATAATATCTCCCTGTTGTGATAGTTTAAGAACTGTAATATCAGCTTCTCTTGTGCCAAAATATGTTGTTGTAGTGCCTACTATTACAATATCACCATATATGTCCATAGTAACCCCTTTAGCCGCTTCGTCTGCTGTGCTCCCTATTATTTTGTACCATAAAATGTTTCCCATATTATCAAGCTTGGCAACAAAAATATCTCGAGCTCTGAATCCTATCTCTCCTACTATAATAAACCCGTTGTCTGGGGTTAGTATAATATCATTTATTATGTCTTCACCCCCAGGACCACCTATAACTTTACTCCACTCTATCTCATTGTATTTATTTACTTTTATTAGGTACATATCTGCTTGCAAAGAGTCTCCATACGAGCTGGTTCTGCCTCCTATGATGTAGCCACTGTCTGGCGTAGATAGTACTGCATAGGCTATGTCAGTTTTTTCGCCGCCTATCATTGTACAATTAAATTGAGCAAAAGAAACACCAGTAAATAAAGCTAAGAACCAGGTTACAATGCAAGTAGCTATCTTACTCATTTTTCTCTTATTTTTAGTTATTACACAAAAAGTCAAGCATTATGGTGAAGGATCTGTTTGTCGGTTTGTTATAACAATTTATGTTTATGTAAAAAAGTTTTATAGTACGTGTAGTTTACGCATGTTTTTGTAAGGTAAATGTTATTTCTAGGGTTTTGTGAAAGCTTTAAAAAGTGCTTTCGTGAATGTTTTTGTTATTTTTTCACCGCTTATGTCTTTAAATAGCTGCATGGATGCATTTTATCGTTTAAAAAATTTATGAGTAAAAATTGCTTGATTTTTAGAGTTGAAAACTATTAGTGTATAATTGCCTGTTGGAAGTTGGGACGCATTGATAACATTAATGCGATTGTTTATGTAGAAAGAAGAAACTTTTTGTCCCTGAGCATTATAAATTATTCCTTGAAATTCAACTTTGTTTCCTTCAACTTTTATGAACATGAGGTCATAAACTGGATTTGGAAATAATACGAAATGTTGAAGATTAGGCCCTTGGACACTAACAGTAGTTCCATATCGGGAGTAAAAATAATCATTTCTGTAGTCCTTATCCCAACTTGCATCAGTGGAGTTCCAAATTTCATAGGCTTCGTGCAATAGATTACCTAAGGAATCATATTTATAAAATGCCCTTGAGTCATTTTTCCATATATTTGCCACAGGGTCCCAGCGTTGACTTAAGGAGAAGCTCTGGTATCCATATTGGTCATAATCAATGACAAAAAGGCGGTCGGGTTCCCATGAGGAGCCGTTCCATATTTGTCGCTCACGGAAAATTTCTAATGTGTCCCTATAAAGATAAAATTCTTGTGTAACGCCAACCCATGAAGATGTTGCAGGGTCCCAATTTTCCCTAAGGTAGTAGGTTTTTAGACCTAAATCATTATAGGTATATAACTTTCTATATTGTTTATCCCATGCTGATGTTGTAGTGTTCCATTGTTCCGCTACTTCTTTTACAAGCAGGCGTTGAATACTATAGGTATATGTTATCCTATAATCATTGACCCAGGAAGATGTGACAGCATCCCATAATTGGTCTGTTTCAGTATCTACCTGTCCGTCTGGCGTATATGTATATAAAGTTCGCCAGTTTTCTATCCAAGATGATGTAGCAGCGTCCCCATTATAGAAAGTACGTTCTGTTAATAATGCCTGTGAATTATACGTCCAAACAAGCTTAAAAAGAGGCTGCCAAGATGATGATGCCGCATCCCAAGAATATCTTTCATACATTGTCCAATAGTAAGTTCCACTTATTCGGGTAAATTCAAATATGAATTTTTCAGAGTATTCCCATGTATTGGTAGTTGTGTTCCAGACCTCTTCTGTCTCTTCTACGCGAGCTACGGTGGAAGAAGGGTTAGAATAGAAATATGAGGTCCTGGAATTGTTAATCCAAGAACTGGTGCCAGCATCCCAATCCTGAATCAACCTTTCTTGAATAGAACCATCAGAATAATATGTGTAAATAGTTCTTGTTTGATTTTCCCATTGCTGTGAGGCACTGTTCCAACTTTGACGAACTATTAATGAATCCCTTTGCTGAATAGAGTAGTAATAAGTGATTCGCGAATCATAATCCCAAGTAGTTCCTGAGAACGTAAAATATGTTATTTGACTATACTTATGAAAATTTGTATATTGATACACTGTTTTTTGGTCTGCTTGCCACTCTTTTAGTGAAACGTCTGCTACATATGATATCGAAGAATCCAATAGTATTGTGTCTTTTGAGCGAATAAACGAACTGGCTTGAGGTTGGATGGCTTGAAGCACTTGAGCAGCTTTAATTCTTACAAAATCAAAATTGGAAGTCAATTTATTGTTTTGTGCTTTCAATGTATAAGAGCTTAACAACCCGAGTAGCAATGTGCCAAGAAAAAGTCTATTCTTCCTCATGACACACCAATTTTAGCAGTTACCTTAACAAAGATATGATAAATTTTTTAAAGTCAAAAATGAAGGTATTATTACGTCATTTGTTGCAGTAATTTTATGATTGTATAGTTTAATTTTAGTAATAGGTAGGCTTATTTCTTAACCCAAGTTCCTGAACCTGAATCGCGGTTAATCCCAATAGTAGCAAGGGATAGACTAACATTATTACATGTTTGCGTACTTCCAAAAGCATTAAAATTGGTCAAAAAATTTGTTTTATTTTTATAATACAATTTTATAATACAACCTAATGCAAA
>JAJRPU010000040.1 GCA_024280615.1 Bacteroidota bacterium
CAATGTGGTATGGTGGTAGAGGCAAACAGAAAGCCCCTTGAGGCAATATGGAATGGTGATGGAGGCAAATTGAAAGCCTCCTGAGGCAATATGGAATGGTAACCGAGGCAAACTGAAAGCCTCTTGAGGCAATGTGGAATGGTGGTAGAGGCAAACAGAAAGCCCCTTGAGGCAATATGGGATGGTGATGGAGGCAAACTGAAAGCCCCTTGAGGCAATAGAGAATGGTGAAAAGAGCATTAAGGGAGCCAGCAACGTTCAACACATAGCCAACAAACGAATGCTAAGTTGATTTTTAATTCCCTCTCTGTGTACACAGTCCTTAATCAATCCACTAACTCTTTCAATGTCTTCAAATTCTTTTCGTCCCAATTGCCTACTTTGGGCGTTTCAATAACTTTCGGCAAGTCTGGAAACAAGTTCAAAATTACTTTGAATCCTTCCAGTCCAATGTGTCCTTTTCCAATGTGTTCGTGTCTGTCTTTGCGACTGCCCAGTGGATGCTTTGAATCGTTGAGATGCCATACGTGGAGCCTGCTAAACAGTTCCGATTCTTTGAGCTTTTCAACAAGGTCAAGCACGCCCTGTTCAGTACGTATGTCATATCCAGATGCGAACAAATGGCACGTGTCAAGGGCAATGCCTACTCTGTCAGCGTCAAATGGTTCAATGATTTTCTTTAATTCTTCCAGGGAGGAGGCGAGGGCAGTACCTTGTCCAGCAGTGTTCTCAATAAGTAGTATCACCCCAGAACTATCTGTTTCCCTTAGCACCTGTTCAATAGCAATAATAACGTTCTCAATGCCTGTTTCAACGCCCGCACCTTTATGGGCACCGGGATGAACCACCACATAGGACAATCCAAGAACAGAGGCACGCTTAATCTCGTCTATTAAAGCATTAATAGACCGTCTCCTTATTTTTTCATCATCAGAAGCAAGATTAATCAAATATGAAGCATGAGAAAAAATGGGGAATATGTGCTTTGAACCCTTCCATCTGTTATGGAATTCCTGAATGTCATCATCCGACAGCGGAGGCGGGAACCATTGCCTCTGGTTCCTCGTAAAAATTTGAAATGTGTTTATTCCCAGAGAATCCGCTTCATCAAAGGCTTTGTGTAACCCACCACTTACCGAACAATGAACCCCAATCCTGTTTTCAGCTTTCCTGCTTTGCATTTCTCAAATGTTGAAGCATAAATCTTACTTCGGTAGCAAAGAAAAGTATATACGAAAAGATGATCGCTCCTGCACCAGACCATATTTTTCCTCCTGTTAAGCCAATCACCACAAGAAACATTGCCACGACAAAAAGCCTCAGGAAAGTGCTTGCCAGAAATACATTAGTTAGTTTCCTTACATCCTTATGCAGATATTGAATCATAAAAGCATCTGAAACAGAAAAAACAATCCACCAGATTAGGGATGCTATTAATCCATGATACCAGTCTATCCACTCTGGGAACTTGTAACTGAGCAGTTTCCATATTCCAGTTGTTAAGATAGTGAACAGTGCGTAAGTTATCTGTCTATTCATTATGAGAGGGATTTAAGTCTTTTGCGTAAGTGTTTGAATGAGACAACTGCTATTCCCACGAACAGAGTTAAACCCAGCATAATGGTTAGAATGGGCATAGTGCTAAACTTTTTGTCCAGCCAGTAGCCCAGCAGTCCCCCAGCAACACCACCAATAAGCACCTGAATAACAAAGGTTGTCAGGACAGACCAGATTCTCAAGAGCCTATTGAGTTCCTTCCAATTGAGTTGCTTCTTCGCCAAGAATGTCTTCTTTAGGGAACTTATTTGGGCTTTCTGTCATTCGGCACTCTCCATCAAATATAGCTCCTTCTTCAATGATGAGTTTCGGAGTGATTAATTGACCTTCCACTTTTGCCGAAGTAGTCAAACGAAGAATAATATTTGCTTTAATAACTCCTTTGACCTTCCCAGCAATGATTATCTCGTCGGCTTCTATGATGCCTTCTATGTTACTTGTTTCACCGGTAACAAGTCTGTTCTTTACGTTAATATTCCCTTTGAAAAATCCGTCTATTCTAGTTGGAGCATCAGTGGTTAGCTTCCCTTCCAGTTGAGCCCCTTCAGTTATTAAGTTAATCTCTTCCTGTCTTTTGTTCTTACCCATAACAGCTTTTCCCAATTATGGATTCAAAATTAAAACGTAATCAGAAAAGAATTACTTGCATCGGGTCAACGGGAGCCCCATTAAACCACAGTTCAAAATGCAAATGTGTTCCCTTTGTTAGGAGACCTGTTGCACCAGCCAACGCAATGGGCTCGCCAGCTTTCACTATGTCGCCCTGTTCCTTCAAAACAGCCTTGTTGTGTTTATACACTGATACCCAACCGTTCTCGTGAGCAAGGGCGATCACATACCCTGTGTTCAGAGTCCAATCACTAAAAATTACTATGCCATCTTCCACTGCAACCACTGAGTTGCTTTCCCGTGTGGCTATGTCTATCCCGAAATGTCTGCGTTCCACGTTGAACGTGTTGGTTATGAATCCGTCCAC
>JAJRPU010000041.1 GCA_024280615.1 Bacteroidota bacterium
TATGAGTTGAAAAAGGGTTTATCTGAAATGTGTTGTTGGTGCCACTGATAGGCTTGCACCACCCAATGGAAAGGCAACTTGTTCCAGTTGAGGAGGGAGTCCATCGGAATGGAATCAAAAGCGAATCCACAACATTCCTTGCCTTTCCGAGTGAAACAGTTTGGTGCTTCAGTGGTTTGCTCGGTGCAAATTAGTTCAAAAGGTGTCTGAGTTCCTCGCCCCACTGACCATGAACTTCCTTCAAATAACACAAGCACAGGATAGAGTCTGATGGCACGTAAAGTCCTCAAATTGGGAGATGGGGGCACGGGAGGTATGTAAACCGTTGAACGACTGTAATTCTTCACTGGAATAACTATCACTTGACACTTTTTTCCAGAAGGAAGCCAATTCTCACCATTTATCATCAAGGCAAGCTCGCCAATTGTCATACCATAAGAAAGAGGCACTGGGACAACGCCGACGAATGAGTATAGGCTGCTATCAGTGAGCATTGGACCATCAATAACGTCAATGTTTGGATTGGGTCTGTCAAGAACCACTAATGGAATGCCTGTTCTACTGCAAGCATCCATCGCATAAAACATTGTAGAAATGTATGTGTATACTCTAACTCCTACGTCTTGCAAATCAAAAAGAAGTATATCTATGCCTTTAAGCAACTCAGGAGGAAATTCTTTATTCTTGCCATAAACAGAAACAACCCGTATGTTCCTATATGACGTGTCTGTTACAGGGACGCCGGGCGGTACCTTCCCAGTGAAACCATGTTCCGGAACATAGATTTTTCGGACATCTATCCCATGGGCAAGGAGGGTATCCACAAGAAGGGTGGAGTTAACCAAGGAAGCATGATTCATTACTATGCCCACACGCTTGCCTTCCAATAGCGATAGGTATCTATCCAATTGCCACGAGCCGGGAATTACTTGGTTCTGTCCAACCACAGGTATGGCCCATATCGTAATAATGACATATCTTAACAGTTGTTTTATGAACCAGTGGATTTTAGCATTGTGGATGGGGTGGCGGTTATGGCGTTCGTCGTTGACGCAAGCAGTCCGTTTTATTCTGCGGACAGGAATCTCTGTTATCGCTATATCCATTACTGTCATTGTTCTTGCCACGGCTATCGTTGATGGATTCAAAGATAACATATATAACAATTTGTTTCTGTTACAGGGACACCTGCAAATCAGGTCCTACTCAGCTTCTGCTAGAGCCCTTGAACCACCAGCGATACAGAGAAACAAGAATGTGGAAGAGTGGCTGCGAAGCAATAAACTGGTAAAATTCTTCACTCCTTTCATTATGAAGCCTGCTCTGCTCACTTTCAATAAACGTTTGGAAGGCGTTGTTGTTGAGGCTCAAGATAGCATCCTATCAGATATGGAGGAACTTCTACTGGAGGAGGGCAGATGGGCAACCAATGGAACAGAGATAGTTATTTCAAGGAATCTTGCACAAAAACTAAATATACACGTTGGCAACAAAGTCCGTGTATTCTTTTCCTATCGTCCCTTAAGGGTAAAAGAGTTCACTGTCGTAGGAATTTATCACACAGGCTTAAAAGAGTATGATGATGTTGTTGTCTTTGTGCCACTGTCCACTGTTCAGGTTATTCTTGGATGGGATGAATTGATGGTTTCCGGATATAAAATTTATTTAACTAATTGGATGGTTGAAACGGTAGTGCAGGAAGAACTCCTTGAAATAGTACCTTTTGAATTCTATGTGTTTAATAACAGAGAACTGAATCCCAATCTGTTCGACTGGCTCAATCTTCACGAAACAAACAAAATGGTTCTCATTGGACTATTAATTATTGTTAGTGTGGTCAATTTGTTCAGTGTTCTTATCACTTTTCTACTGGAAAGAACACCAATGATTGCAATGCTTTCGGCTATTGGAGCTACCGCCGGACTGATAAGAAAATTACTTGTTGCTATTGGAGTGTGGCTGTTAATAATGGGAACGTTTATTGGAAATGCTATCGCACTTATATTGTCATTCATTCAAATCAAATTCAAAGTGGTTAAACTGCCCGAAGAGGCTTATTACGTCTCTTATGTTCCTCTTAAGCTAGACCCTTTTAACATTTTAATTACTAACTTTGGCGTTATCGCATGGGTCGTATTACTGTTATTACTCGCTTCTATGTTCTATAAGCTAAGAACGCCTTCTGAAGCTCTCAGATGGGGGCAATTGAGAAGATGAGGGATTGAAGGTATGTGGCGTTGAAATATAATTTTGAGAAGTCTTTATGTCCTTTCGTTGTGAGATAATTAATGTTTTTCTAAAAAATCATTGATTTGGTATATATTTGTAGACAAAAGTTGCAAATAGAAGGTGAGATGGATATGTATAGAGAGTTCCTTAAAAGGTTAAAGCTGTTGATAAGCAGAAATAAGGATATTATTAAGATAACCCTAAGCAATATATTTACTATGAGAATAATTGGGAACAAAACTCATGGCGATCTGGCGGAAGTTGCCATTGTGGAGTTCGTCAATCAATATATGTACGATTATAAAGCAGAGCATATAGGAAAAGAAAAGTTTCGGGATAAGAAATTTGAGGAAGATGTGAAAGTCGTGAATGAAATAGCAAAACGATATTTTTTAATAAGTATAAAAGCTTATGGACATGGACCTTTGCAATTGTCGACAGATAAGCAATTTAGGATGTTTCCTTTTTTAAAAGAGCGTATGGGAGAAGAGGGAAGTATAGTAGGTAATGAGAAAATACGGGAGATTCTGGAATCCGAGCCTTTCAGGTCCTTAGAGCATTTAAATATACTGCCTTTAATTTACGATGAAAAACGTAAAGTGTGTAACATCATGGTTTTTGATATTGAGAAAGCTAAAAGGGATGCATATAAAATAAAATATGTGGATTCTAATCAGGATAAGAAAAGAAAATATCCTGTTTTTACTTTTTATAATGAGAAAGATGAATATATCTGTGAAGTTAGATATGGTGGGAAGGATGCTAATGCCCTTCAAAGAGGGTTTTGGACACATACTAAACGAGCCGAGCAGTATTTTGAAAGCTTAACGGGTGGGTGGATAGATTATTCTGACAATGAGGTCTTGGTTAAACTGTTTAGATATGCTCTTATTTCATCAGAGGAAGGGCATCAAAAGGCAGTAGAAAACTTACTGTGTGATATAAAAAGATTAAAAAGGATGTAAAAATGCCTGAGCGATGACAGAAACAGTTTTGCCCAAAACACTTTTTAATGAAATAGACTTTACGAAAATAAAGACAGAAGGTATAAAATACGTTGGCTCAAAGCATAAAATTATTCCATATATTCTAAAAATGGTTAGCAAGCTAAATGTAAAAACAGTATTTGATGGATTTTCAGGGACTACACGAGTGTCTCAAGCATTTGCTAAATTAGGTTACAGAGTCATTGCTAATGATTTGGCAATATGGTCTAAGGTATTCGCTACCACTTATTTGTTGAATGAAAGAGATAGACGGTATTACCTTCCTATGATTGAACATTTGAATAGTCTTCCTGGCAAATATGGGTGGTTTTCAGAACATTATGGAGGAGACCCAAGGAACCCAAACGCTAAGAAACCATGGCAAATTCACAATACAAAAAAATTAGATGCTATTAGAGAGGAGATCGAGGTCATTGCTAAGGATGACATAGAAAAATCGGTGTTATTGACAAGTCTGATCCTCGCCTTAGATAAGGTAGACAACACAGTAGGTCATTATGCTTCTTATCTCAAGGGCTGGGCAAAACGTTCTTACAATTCACTTAAATTGGAGGTTCCTATGCTTATACCTAAGACACAAGAACATGAAGTGTATCAAGATGATATATTCAATTTGCTTCCAAATATAGAAGTAGATTTAGCATATTATGATCCCCCATATGGTTCTAATAATGATAAAATGCCCCCGTCGAGAGTTAGATATCAAGCATACTATCATATATGGACTACGATAATAAAAAATGACAAACCGGAACTTTTTGGAACTACTAATAGAAGAAAGGATACGTCTGATAAGATAAACTATTCGCCTTTTGAGGATTTTAGAAAAAATCCAAATGGACGCTTTGTAGCATCAGATGCAATTGAAAGGCTGATCAGAATGACTAATGCAAAATATATTATCTTTTCTTATAGCTCTGGAGGTAGAGTTCCTATTAGCGAACTAATAAGAATTTTTTCTAATGACGATACTAGAATACTCGAATTTCAGGAAATAGATTATAAGAAAAATGTTATGACTTATATGAGATGGACCAATGAATGGGTAAATGATAGGAAGGAATCCCATAAAGAATATCTATTTCTATTAGAAAAGAAATCATTTAAGTGAGATAGAGCGCTTACGTTGGCAATTTATCAAACAGTGTCTTGTATACTTGTTTGTATACTTCTTCTCTGATTCGCCTATCTCTTTTCACTTGCCATGTTAAATACACAATTGCTTCCAGTATCCTTTTTCCCGTAAAAACATTGCCATACATATATGCCTTTCCATAAGCAGACACCAGTTCTTCCTTCGCCGCTTCATAGGAACCAATTCTGATTAATGCTAAAGCCTTGCTAATGCAAGGGTCCCGATGCAAATCGTAAAGCATCTCTTCCCATCTTTTCAAGGTTATTGCTAATTAATACGATTAACTTACGCCTAATGGTTTCAAATGTGTGAAAGTTCTTCATTACACTTTCCAAATTATGCAAATGCTCATATCTTTGTAATTGCATAATTTTACGTTCAAAACAAGGAAAATGAATATACCCGAGGATTTGCTTTATACTCAGGAGCACGAATGGATAAAGGTTGAATCTGAAGGGGAAAAGCAGATCGGCATAGTAGGAATAACGGACTATGCACAGTCACAACTGGGAGACATAGTCTTTGTGGATGTTAATACAGTTGGCGAGACTCTTTCTCAACAAGAAATCTTTGGCACTATAGAGGCAGTAAAGACAGTTGCAGACTTGTTCATGCCTGCTTCTGGGAAAGTGCTTGAGTTCAATGAACAATTGAGGGACCAACCAGAGTTAATCAATCAGGACCCTTACGGGAAGGGCTGGATAATCAGGGTTGAATTGACCAATCCGGAAGAGTTGAACTCTCTCTTGACCGCGGAACAATACAAACAACTCATTGGTGAAGAAGGTTAGTGATTTTCTCAGGCACAACCTGTTTGCTATCCTCTGGATGGTCTTTCTTGCTATCATAATGCTTTTGCCGTTGCCAGACTCCACTCCTCAACTGGAAAATAAAATCCTTGACAAGTTAATTCATGCTTCAGTGTATGGACTCTTAACAATCTTCTGGACCTATGGTCTTTTTAGGCAACAGGATTTTGTCTTGCTCAGGAATAATTCTTTGTTAGTTGCTGTCATAATCACTTTCTCTTATAGCATATTGCTAGAAACTGTACAGGCTACCTTGCCGTACAGAAGTTTTGAGATTTTGGATGTTATTGCCAATCTGTTAGGCATAATTTTTGCTTACCTGATAATGCGGAAGTTAATTGCCGAAGCAAAACGAGAACCACAAAAAACACTGTCATGAAGGAACTCTTAGCAAATGGATTGTTTCTGGAGGCTTCATCGGGCTTAGGACTAACAGTGATTATGTTCATTTCCTTTGCCCTGACTTTAATTGTTGCTATATTAATCGGTTTGTTTATAAAGCATAGTCTTGCAACTGATTATGAAGATAAACCTTTAGGAGATGCACACTTGTTAGACAAATACAAAGGATTAGCACTAAGATTAGGATTTGTAATAACCTTCCTTGTCCTGCTATTTCTGTTCAATTACAAAGTATATGAAAAGACAACAGGTAAATTAGGAGAAATCTATCTTCCTGAGGACATAGAGGTTGAGCCGCCGCCGACAAAGCAAGAGCAACCAAAGCCTCCTCCGCCAGTAGTGCAAGTCCAAGAGGTGGAGGAATTGCCTGAAGAGGAAGAGCAACCTGAGATTGAAGAGACGGAAGCAACAGAGGAGACCATTATTGAAGAACCGCCTCCACCAGAGCCAGAACCAGTTGAAGAAGAGCCATTAGTAATCGTTGAAGAAATGCCTGAGTTCCCAGGCGGTGAAGAAGCACTTATAAATTTTGTATATAAGAACTTCCAATATCCCAAGGAATGTGAGGAAATAAATGCACAGGGAACCATCGTTGTAAACTTCGTTGTGGAAAAAGATGGGTCTGTGTCCAATATTCGGATTATTCGTGGCATTGACTGTGAAGCTGCTCATCAGGAAGCCATCAGGGTGGTTAAATCAATGCCCAAATGGAAGCCCGGTAGGCAACAGGGTCGCCCAGTAAGGGTATATTTCAACTTGCCTATAAGGGTGATTATTCAGTGATTACTAACACAATTGGGGGTGATTAAAGCACGGCTACTATAAGCCTATGTTTTTAAGTAATATAGCTTATTGTGTGAAACATAAATCATGCCCCACCAAGCCCAAGAGTATCAAAAGATATGACAGCATTGTAATATCTTGGCGTTTTGTAGTATGAAAACTGATGCCCGAGTTACGCACTTTTATTTTAAAGAACATACTGGTATACAGTTAGTTTGTCCTAAATTCAGGGTCTGCTTTTCATTTATGCAGAATTACCCTGTATTACAAAGGTAGATAAAATTTTTTTATCAGTTGCAAAATAACAAGAACTTTTCATAACGTAAAACACCCCAATTTTTGCTGAAAAACCTTGATATTGCTGGATTTTCTGCTTGCCATCTTGCGTAACTTAGGTTTAACAATTTATATAACAATAAACAGTTTTTGTATAGATATGCATTTGCAAATATGACTTTGTTTTTACTAAAAGCAACAATTTGTTTACTGATAAATGCTTAAACAACAGCAACTTATACAGATGATGGATATTTAACAGCAGTAATAAAGGAGTTTTAATGCCAGTAAATGTATCACAAAGGCTATCTAATAGTGGATACTTTGGCTTTCAAATGATTGACAAATGAATGCGGATTTACATAAGCTCATCGCGTTTGCCATTATTATGCTAAGTATCCTTAATATTACTAAAGCACAAAATGCAGGTATCGGAACAATAAATCCTCATTCGTCAGCAAGACTTGAAATAGCTGATTCAATAAGGGGACTACTAATTCCCAGACTAACTACTACTCAAAGAAATGCTATTCAAAGTCCCGCTCACTCGCTTTTAATCTTCAATATAGATAACTTTTGTATTGAGGTATATGATACACTTAGCAAACGATGGTTAGCAGTATCTTGTCCCACGGCCTGTTCACCATGCGACACATGTCCCCTGCCTAAAATAAGTGTGATCACAGGTCCAGATAGCGTATGTCCCAATGATTTAACTTCATACATACTAACATATCAAGGCGGAAATACAGTTGTCTGGAATGTTCCTTCGTCATGGACAATCATTGCACAAGGGGACACTGCTGTGTTTAGAGCTGGTTCCCCGGGGGTGATACGAGCTAGTGTATGTAATGAATGTGGTTGTGTCAGTGATAGTATTATTGTAACCCTAGGCACCTTACCAGCTCGTATTGATATTATAGGTCCTGATTCAATATGTTTTATGGACACTTTGATACTAAGTGTTATACCTTCAAACTTAACAAATTATCAATGGAATGTCCCAAGTGGTTGGACAATTATTTCAGGAACAGGTAGTAATACTATCAAGGTTATACCATCTCAGCCGGGAGTATTTGTGTTTTCGGTCTCTGGTTGTAATGGATGTGGCTGTTCTCCAGTAGATAAAGACACAGTTGTTGTGAAAGCGGATCCTTTCCTTGCCACTTCGATAACCGGCAAATCGTTTATATGTGCTGTAGATACAGGGATATGGAAGGCACCTATAAGTGGGGGGTTTCCTGCTGTATGGACCTGGTATTATCCTTCTTCATGGCAAGTGTTAAATAATAGTGGAGATTCCATTGTTATTGTCCCTGACACCGTGGATGGCTGGTTACGTGTGAGTGTTTGTGATACATCAGGTTGTAAATGCACATTTGACAGTATATATGTCTCAATTGATTCATGTGGACCTTTTTGCATATCAATCGGGGGGTCTGGCAACGAGGGGGCATACGCCATAATAAGAACAACAGATGGCGGATATGTTATTGCTGGCTATACTACTTCATTCGGTGCAGGTGGCCAAGATATTTATGTTGTCAAATTGGACCGAGGAGGTAATATTCAATGGACACGAACAGTTGGACAAACCAATTGGGATGAGGTTGGATATGACATTACTCAAACTTATGATAATGGCTACGTAATAGTTGGTGTGGCAACTAACATAAGCACTGGTAACTCTGATGGTTACGTTGCAAAGTTAGGCGCCAATGGCAATCTTTTATGGACAAAGCGTGTTGGCGGAGGAGGACCGGACATGTTCACAGGTGTTATTGAAGATTGGAATAAAAATATCGTTATCGGAGGAGCCACTAGGTCCTATGGACGCGGTAATTGGGATATGTATCTTGTCAAGCTGGATTCAGCAGGCAATCCAATTTTTACCAAGACGTACGGTGGTGGAGCAGGTGAATTGGGAGACGGAATCACTTTGACCCCAGACGGTGGTTATGCATTATTGGGAGTAGTTAATTCATGCAGTGCCGGGGCAGGCGATGTTTACTTTATACGTACAGATTCCCTAGGTAACATAGTTGCTACGCGCTCCATTGGTGGTGGAAGAGAAGATTTCGGTGCATCTATAATTACTATGTCCGATGGCAAATTCGCCGGAGTAGCAAGAACCTATTCCTATGGTTCAGGTCCTGTAAACGCCTACGTAATAAGATATAACAGTAACGGGAACGTTTTGTGGAAAAAGGTAATAGGTGGAACTGCTTCGGAATGGGGCAGTGGTATAACGGAATCCAGAGATAGTAACATTATAATTGTAGGGCGGACATCTTCATTTGGTCAGGGAGACTTTGATATGTATGTTGTGAAGCTGAGTAGGACTGATGGTTCCATAATATGGACAAAAACTATAGGAGATGTTGGTACTGATGTCGCATATGATGTAATAGAGGACCCGGACGGTATTCTAGTAGTCGTGGGAAGAACTAACTCTTTTGGCAACGGAAGCGACGATATCTACGTTGTAAGATTTGATCCCAACACCAATAGCATAAGAAATTGTAATTCTGGATGTCTGTTTAGCAGTGGGGGCTCAGCGGCTTCCGCGGGTATAACAAACAGTTGTGGAGCAACATCTTCCGGTGGCAATTTCTACCAGGGCGGTAGTGCAGGAAGTGGAGGCACCATAGTAAAAAGCTGTCCATAAAGTAAAAATCAATCA
>JAJRPU010000042.1 GCA_024280615.1 Bacteroidota bacterium
GGGTCTTCTGGGACAAAATGACAGGTAAAGGTTGGGACGGGACATACGATGGAAGGCTACTACGCCCAGATGTATATGTCTACTACCTATTCGTTGACTGTGACGGTACTGTGTACTTTGAAAAAGGTGATGTTACATTAATTCGTTAACATAGCCCTATTATTTGAAATTTTGGTATTATTTTTGTAACAGCAATCAAAAATTATGAAACTTATGAGCCGACTAGTACTCATTACGGTGTTTGCGCTTAACTTTTTGTTTCCTAATAGTCTCCTTGCTCAGCATTATCAAATTAAAGAAGGAAGATATCCGATGAGCAAGGGCACACAACCTGGATTTGAAATCACTTTGCCTGGTGTAGACGAAAAAGTAGCCAGGGAAGAAATAAAGAAATGGATGAACCAGTTCAAAGGGAAAACTGGAACCAAAAAAGGTGAGATATACTCTGACAATGCTATTATTCCAGAGATAAGCGACCATCCGGTGGACATTTATGCAGTTGTGAAAAAAACAAAGGATGGAAGCGTAGTGTATGTTTTCTTTGACCTCGGTGGTTCATTCTTAAATCCCAATGACCACAAAGATAAATTCAATGTTGTCAAAAGGATGTTGGACAAATTAGGAAAGAACCTTGTGAAAGCAGACCTAGAGGCAAAAATTAAAGCCACAGAAAGAGAAATAAAGAATACTGAAAAAGATTTAAACACTTTGAAAAAACAACAGGAGAGATTGGAAAATAAAATTAAAGACTGTGAACAAACAATAAAAGAATCCAAAGAAGCACTCAAAGAAAATGCAAAACAACAAGAAGAGACGGAAAAGATGTTACAACAGAAACGGCAGCAACTTAAAGAACTACAAGAAAAACTTAAAAACATAAAATAAACGCTATATGTTTAACCTGATAATGGTAGGACCACCGGGGGCTGGAAAGGGGACACAAGCGAAACTGATTGCCCAGCACTATGGATGGGTCCACCTGTCCACGGGGGACCTATTCCGCCAACATCTACAGAATCAAACCGAGCTGGGTAGATTGGCACAAAAATATATGAACAAAGGTCTCTTAGTGCCCGATTCAGTGGTCATCGACATGGTGAAGGAATTCATTAGTCGGTACAAAGACGCTAAGGGGGTAATTTTTGATGGTTTTCCGAGAACCATTGAACAAGCCAAAGCCCTTGATGACATTCTAAAAGAACTAAATCAGCAAGTCAATCTTGTTATCTTCATTGATGTTCCAGAAGACGAAATAGTCAAGCGAATCCAGAAAAGAGCCCTTGAAGAAGGGAGAACGGACGATGCAGATGAAGTCATAGTAAGGAAGCGTCTTGAAGAATATATGACCAAGACTGCACCCCTATTGGGATACTACGAACGGCAAGACAAGTTGATTAAAATAAACGGTGTGGGAACAATTGAGGAAATCTTCAACAAGATTAAAGAGGTTTTGGACAAACACTCCGCTTTAGCTTAATTCGCAATAAAAAAATTATATCACGGAGTTTCACAGAGTTTAAATGGAGTTACACAGAGTTTTTCAATTTCTTACTCTGCATACACTGTGCCGGACTCTGAGTACACCGTGGTTAACTTTTAGTTATGGTATATTCTGCTTGCACGTTTTTAGCTGTTAATATAATTATGCCATACATAATTGTAGAATAAAGAACAGTTGAAAGCAAAGTGTTTTTAAAGAAAGGCAAGGCGGCTTCATAGGCAAGAAGCAAACCCTGTGGCGTGTGAGGATACATCCCGCTAACAAGCCAGACATAAAAGTTTGTCAAGATAAAGAAGATGACTGAAGCACCAACACTTCCTATAACAATTCGTGTCCACGACGCCCTTTTAATAGCCTTTTCAGAAAAAAGAATAATTAATGCAAAAGTGAGATAAATAAACGGCATACCTTCATGGAGACCACCATGGTTCCACAACCCAAGTTGATATAAAGCCTCAATCATTAAATCGCTTAATAACCATGCACCTATTGGAATTAGGTACTTCTTATAACCCGAGAGATAAAGCTCACCGATCAGTCCAATAGCAAGCATAGGCGTGAAATTGGGCATATTCAAAGAAAAAATCCTTGTTAATGCAGCAATAACAATTAATGCAACGATTCGCCACATATCAGCCTTTTCTTTTATGGAACTCTATAATTTGCAATTTAGTTTCCATTCTTGACTGGATGCTTCGGAAACAAAAAAGTCGGACGAAACAGTCCCGGTCAGCAAACCTACGCCACCCTGTGTTATTTCACGGCTATCGGGGCAGCGGATATATCGTTCCTATTTTGAACCTACCTGCCGGAACCCTCATCATTACAGCAGATGAAGAAGAAGCCGCTGAATGCACGGAAATCCTATCTTCCTTAGGCAAAAAAGCAATATTCCTGCCTTCTTCCGTGGAATTCATGGGCGATTCAGTGCAAATCAAAGAATCCAAAAGGAAAGAACGAGAAATAACTATTCCTAAATTTAAAGAGCATATTCTGTGTTGCGACATCCTGTCTGCACTTGAAAAAACAACATTACATAAAGAAATCTCAATAAATGTCAAAACGGGACAAACCCTTGATATTGATAAGTTAGAAATGCAACTCAGAGACTCAGGATTTGAATCTGTTGAGGAAGTGCTTCAAGAACGACAATATTCGTTCAGAGGTTCAATATTGGACATTTGGGCACCAAATGAGGAATTCCCATATAGGATAACTCTTGATGACGAAACAGTGGAAAGAATAACCCTTTTCAATCCAGAAGACCAATTGTCTTTTAAGGAAATAAACAAATGCAAAATATCTTTGGGCATTTCTAAAAGCGAAAAACCTGTTTCACCTTTGGAATTGGCTAATACAATCGTTTTTAAGGACCCTGACATAATTGAACCGCTGTGGGCTGAAACACTACAAACAATTTCAGAAAAGATAACCAGCGTAGAGAATATTAACATAGATTTCAGCGGTAGGAAGTACTCTGAGCTATTTTCAAAATCAATAATCATAAGCCGAAATCCCTTGAATAACTTCACTGGCAAGGAAGAAGTTTTGCATCAAGGTCCAGTGCCCGTCTTTTCAGGGGAATTTATGCAGGCATCACAATTCATTCAAGACCTGATTAACTCAGGACTTAAAGTGTTTTTATACCTGCCTACTGAACTGGACATAAAAAGATTTAAAGAAATTCTAAAAAGTTATAAAACAGATGTTAATAAAATTGTCTTCAAGGAAGGCACGGCAGGACGGGGATTTATAGACTACGACCACTCAGAAGCACATATTGACTTATTTAACCTAACAGGCTTTCATAAAAAGCGAAGTACAAATAGGAAACGAATCAGTAAAAAACTTTTCAAAGAAATAGTTAGTCAATTCAAAGAAGGTGACTATGTTGTTCACATGGATTTTGGTATAGCACAATTCACTGGTATAACCCAAATAAAAATAAAAGACAGATATTATGATGCCATAAGGCTTGTTTTCAAAAACGACGATATTCTGTATTTGAGTCCAGCAAATATTGACAAAATTGTTCCATATACCGGTCAGGATAAGCCCACTCTGTCCAGCCTCATATCTTCCGCATGGAAACGCCTTAAGCAGAAAGTCAAACAGGAAGTTTATGAACTGAGCAAACAATTAAGTCAGATATATGCCCGAAGAATCCTGAGCAAAGGGTTTGCATTCATGCCCGACGATGCTCTTCAACTTGAAATGGAAGCATTGTTTCCTTACGAAGAAACACCAGACCAATTGAAAGCTATCAGTGATGTTAAAGCAGATATGGAATCAAACAAGCCCATGGAACGCCTTATTTGCGGGGATGTAGGGTTCGGCAAGAC